>NZ_JBSFUW010000024.1:0-63743 GCF_053591995.1 Streptomyces sp. NPDC002835
CGGGCGCCCCCCCCCCGGTGCGGGGGGGGGGGGGCCCCCGGCGTGGGGGGGGGGGGGGGGGGGCCGGGGGGGGGGGGGCCCCCCCCCCGCCACGGGCCCCTCGCGTGCCCGCGGGCGCCGCGCGGGCTACGAGGCCGAGGGCCGCGCAGCACCGGGACCGGCCGCCCGTACGCGGTCGCCGACGCCATGAGCACGCCTGACGCCCCCGCCGTCGCAAGCGCGTCAGGCGAAGACCACGCAGGACGCCGCCGGGACGGCGAGCGTGCCGGACAGGTGTGGGGTGCCGGTGGTGGGGTCGATCGAGAACCATGTCACGTCGCCCGAGCGCTCGTTCGCCGCGTACAGCCGGCGGCCCGTCGGGTCGAGGGCCAGGTCCCGGGGCCAGTGACCGCCGCACGGGACCGTGGTGACGAGCGTCGCCCGTTCGCCCGTCGGGTCGAGCGTGAGGACGGCGATGCTGTCGTGGCCGCGTACCGCCGCCCACAGGTGGCGGCCGTCGGGCGCGACGACCGGTGCCGACGGGTAAGCGGGGCCGGCCGTGCCGTCCGGGACCACGGCGGTCTCGCCGACCGGTTCGAGGAGGCCCGCCGACACGTCCCACCGGCACACGGTGACGACGGGCTCCAGCTCGGCCAGCACGTACACGTGTCGCCCGTCCGGGTGGAAGGCGAGGTGGCGCGGCCCCGTGCCGGGGCGCAAGGACGTCTCGCGGTGCGGAACGAGCGTGCCCGCGGCGGTGTCGAGCGCGCAGATCCGTACGGAGTCGGCGCCGAGGTCGACGCTCAGGATCCAGCGGCCGGTCGGGTCCGGCAGCACCTGGTGGACGTGCGGCCCGCCCTGCCGTTCGGGGTCCGGGCCCGCGCCCTCGTGCGGCAGGACGCCCGTGAGCGGGCCGGGGGTGCCGTCGGTGCCGACAGGCAGGACGCTGACGCTGCCGGAGCCGTAGTTGGCGGTCAGCACGTGGCCCTGCGAGAGCGCGAGGTGCGTCGGGTGGCCGCCGCCCACCGGTACGCGCCGCCCGATGGGGCGCGGGGCCGCGCCGGTGGCGTCGAAGGAGACCACCGCGCCGTCCGGGGTCTCGGAGACGGCGTGCAGGACGGTCCCGGCGCCGGTCGTCACGGCGGCGAGGTAGGACGGGTCGGCCACGGCGTCGCTCACGCCCGTTTCGGTCAGCGCTCCGGTCTCCGGGTCGACGGCCGCGGCCACGATCCCCCGCCCGCCCGCCGAGGTGTACGAACCGACGTAGGCCCGCCCCGCGTCCCCGCCCGCCCCGGCCGACCTGCCGGCTCCGAACGCTCCGACCGCCACTGTGTCCGTCCCCTCGCCGGATCTCCGGAGCGTCCGTCCGGGATCGCGCTCACGCCTGCCGACGGCACGTTAGCAGTTGGTTCAGACCAATCCAGGGCTCAGGCCGGCACAAGAGGCGCGCGAGGGGACGTACGCACGGGAGTGGCCAGCTCGGCGAGCGCCCGCTCCAGGTCGTGCAGATGCCTGAGCGCGGCCTCGGCGCCCGGGTGGTGGTGCTGGGGCACCGGGACGATCTCCACGGCGACCGGCGCCGACGGCGGCGCCACCAGGGCGTGGACCGCGGCCTCCACCCGTCCGCATGCCGCCGCGAGGCGGGCGTCGTGGGAGGCCTGGGGGTCCGCCGCGACGGCGGCCAGGCCACGGACCTCACGGGCGCAGTCGTCGAGGAGCGCGATGACATGACGGGCTCGCGCCTTGCGTGCGCGCAGCGGCGAGAGGGGGTGCGTCAGCGGCCCGAGCGACTGCCGGACCCTGCCGAGAAGGCTCTCGAGCTCGGTGACGTACGGGGCCGGGTCGGCGTCCGGGGAGCCTGCCAGGCGTGCGGCGGCCTCGGCGGTGCAGCGGTGCACACAGCGCACGGCCTGCTCGATCCAGGCGTGAGTGGTGGCGTGGGTGGTGACGGGCAGGACGAACAGCACGGCGAGCGTCGCGCCCAGGGCGCCGACGGCCGTCTCCGCCAGCCGGAGCACCAGCAGAGCCGGCTCAAGGAAGCCGAGCAGGCCGTACAGCAGGCTGACGAGGACCGTCACGGCGAACATCATCCAGCTGTACGAGACGGCAGCGGTGTAGAAGATGCCGAAGACGCACACGGCGACGAGGGCCGCCGTCGGCGCCGTCGCGCCGTGCAGCGGGACGGCGACCAGGGCCCCGGCGCCGATCCCGATCAGCGTGCCGAGGACCCGGCGGAAGCCGCGGACCAGGGTCTCGCCGCGCGAGGAGGTGTTGACGAAGACCCACCAGGCGGCGCCGACGGCCCAGTACCAGCGTTCGCCGGAGAGGACCTGGCCGGCGACGAGCGCGAGCGCGCCGGCGGCCACGACCTGGACGGACTGCCGTGTGGTGACGCGGTCCAGCCCGGTGCCGCCCGGCAGCGCGGGGACGGCCGGCGGCGGCAGCCGCCGCTCGTAGCACCAGAGGCCGAAGCGGACCGCGGAGGAGGCCAGGACGGCCAGGATCACGGCGGCGTACACCTCGGGCAGCTGCCGGGGGCCGGTGTGCAGGAACTGCGCCACGAAGAAGGTCATGAACCCGAAGGTGCCGAGCGCATGCCCGCGCGGGCCCCATCGCCGGGCGTACACCCCGGCCCCGGCGACGGCGAGGAACGCCAGGTCGCGCGGTACGGGATGGTCGTGCAGCCCCGCGGCGAGGGCGAGCACCGGGAGGCCGACGGCGGGCAGCAGGACGGTGGTGACCCCCTGGCCGCGGACGGTCCGGTCGGTGACGGTGAAGAGGGCGAGCAGCGCCGCGAGGCCGCCGGTGACGACCGCGGGCAGGTCGAGGCCGGCGAGAGCGCACACGGCGACCGCCAGTCCGATGCCGAGCACGGCCCGGACGGCGCTGCGCAGGCGCAGCCGTCCCGGGTCCGCGGCGACGAACATCCTCTTCAGCACTGCTTACCGCCCCCACTTCGTTCGGTGTGAATCCGGCGTGGATCCGGCACGCGGCCCGGCACACGACCAGGCATGCGACCGGCATGAAAAAGGCGCCGCGGAATCCCGCAGCGCCATCGACCACACCATGACACCATCTTCCCGCCCGTTGGCTCAACTCGCGAGCGATCGACTGGGCCATTGGCACGCCCATGCGCATCACACCCAGCCAGGAAACCGGCCATTGGCCCACCCGCCGCGGCCACCGGCCGCTCGACGGCCCGCACCCCGGCCGTCCGGCCCGCGGGGTGGTGCACCCGCCGCCCCTGGGTACCCGCCGTGTTCCGGAGGGCGGCGGCCACGTGGAGCCCGCCGCACCGGAGCGCGCACGGGAGGTGCGATCCCATGGCAACGGCAACGCAGACGGTCTCCCTCGACGCCGACGGCATCACCCTCACCGGAGACCTGGTCCTGCCCGACGCCACCCGCGGCATCGTGTGCTTCGCCCACGGCAGCGGCAGCTCGCGGCACAGCCCGCGCAACCGGGAGGTGGCCGGGGTGCTGCAGCGTTCCGGGCTGGCGACGCTGCTCATGGACCTCCTCGGCGAGGACGAGGAGCGCGTGGACCGGGTCACCGCCGAGCTCCGCTTCGACATCCCGCTGCTCGGCCGGCGGGTGACGGCGGCCATCGACCGGCTCGGCGAGCGCGCCGACACGGCCGGCCTCCCCCTGGGCCTCTTCGGCGCCAGCACCGGCGCCGCCGCCGCGCTGGTGGCGGCCGCGGAGCGGGCGGACCGGGTCCGCGCGGTGGTGTCCAGAGGCGGCCGGCCGGACCTGGCGGGCGCCGCGCTCCCCGCCGTACGGGCCCCGGTCCTGCTGATCGTCGGCGGCGAGGACCGGCAGGTGCTGGGGATGAACGAGGAGGCGGCCGCCGAGCTGACCGCCGAGCACCGGGTGCTCGTGATCCCGGGGGCGACTCATCTCTTCGAGGAGCCGGGAACCCTGGAAGCGGCGGCGGACGCGGCGCGCGACTGGTTCCTCGGGATGCGGGCCGACGGAGGGTGAGCCGACAGAGGGTGAAACGGACCCCCGTCCGTCGTGAGCGCCCCGGACCCGACCGTACGCACACCCTCGGCGACCGACCCCGAAAGCGGATCAAGTGCTAGAAAAGAGGCATAACGGGCCGGTCACCCGGCTCTGATGTGCAACAAGCGGCCCCTCGCCGACGCAGCCACCCGGCGCCGGCGCCCAGATCCGGGAAGTGGAGCGCTATGAACGGGCACAGGCCCGACCCGTCGCGGCGCCCGCTGCGGGGCAGGCGGGAATCACTGCTGGGGGCGCGCAGCGTCGCCGGGCAGGTGCTCCTGCTGCAGATCGCGGTCGCCGTCCTGCTGATCGCCGCCGCGGTGGTCCTGCTCGTACTGCAGGCGCGGCACGACAGTGAGCAGAGCGCCCAGAAGAAGTCGCTCGCGACCGCCGCCGCCTTCGCCCGTGCCCCCGGCACCGCGGCCGCGCTCCAGTCACCGGATCCGGGAGCGGCTCTCCAGCCGCTGATGGCGGAGACCGGGCGGGCGGCGGGGGTCGACTTCATCACCGTGATGGCGCCGGACGGGACCCGGTACGCGGACAGCGACCCGAGCCTGATCGGACAGCGGAGCTCGGGCGTCGAGCGGGCGGCGCGCGGGGAGGCGTTCACCGAGATCTTCGAGGGTGCACCCAACGACGCCGCCCGGGCGCTCGTGCCCGTCACCGGCCCCGGGGGCAGGGTCATCGGCCTGGTGCAGGCCGGTGTCGAGATCGAGAACGTCGGCGACGCCGTGGACCGCCAGCTGCCGATGCTGCTGGCCTCCGCCGCGGCGGCACTCGCGCTGGCCACCGTCAGCGCCGCCCTGGTGAGCCGCCGGCTGCGCCGCCAGACGCGCGGCATCGGCCCCACCGAGATGACCAGGATGTACGAGCACCACGACGCGGTCCTGCACGCCGTGCGCGAGGGGGTCCTGATCGTCGGCGGTGACGGGCGGCTGACGCTGGTCAACGACGAGGCCCGTCGCCTTCTCGAACTGCCGCCGGACGCGGACGGCCGCCATGTCGCCGATCTGGGGCTCGACCCGGGCGTCGCGGCCCTGCTGGTCTCCGAGCGGTCCGTGACCGACGAGGTCCACCTCGCCGGTGACCTGCTGCTCGCCGTGAGCACCCGGCCCACGGCACCGTACGGCGGCCACTTCGGCACCGTGGCGACGCTGCGGGACACCACCGAGCTGCGCGCCGTGTCCGGCACCGCGGAGACCGCCCGGCGGCGGCTGAAGATCCTCTACGACGCCGGGACACGGATCGGCACGACGCTGGACGTGGTGCGCACCGCGGAGGAGCTGTCGGGGGTGGCGGTCCCGCGGTTCGCGGACTTCGTCACGGTGGAGCTGCTGAATCCGGTGCTGCACGGTGACGAACCGTCCGGCACGGCGCCGACGGAGATGCGCCGCGCCGCGCTGACCGGCATCCGCGCGGACCACCCCTTCCAGCCGGTGGGCGACGTGATCAGCTTCCTCGCTCCGGCCACCCCGATGGCCGAGGCCCTGGCCGGCGGGCACGCGGTGCTCGAAGCGGATCTGACGGTCGCCGACAGCTGGCGGGCCCAGGACCCCGCGGGGGCGGACCAGGCCCTCGCCTACGGCGTCCACTCGCTGATCACGGCTCCGCTGCAGGCCCGCGGGGTGGTGCTGGGCATGGTCAACTACTGGCGCTCCGAGCGGGAGGAACGCTTCGGGGAGGAGGATCTGTCCTTCGCGGAGGAGCTGGCGGCGCGCGCCGCCGTCGCCATCGACAACGCCCGCCGCTTCACCCGCGAGCACACCATGGCGGAGACCCTCCAGCGCAGTCTGCTGCCGCACGTCCTGCCCGTGCAGGGGGCCGTGGACATCGCCTACCGGTATCTGCCCGCGCAGGCCAGGGTGGGCGGCGACTGGTTCGACGTCATCCCGCTGCCCGGCGCGCGGGTGGCCCTCGTCGTCGGGGACGTCGTCGGCCACGGACTGCACGCCGCCGCGACGATGGGCCGGCTGCGGACCGCGGTCCACAACTTCTCCACCCTCGACCTGCCGCCGGACGAGCTCCTCACCCGGCTCGACGAGCTGGTGGGCCGCATCGATCTCGAGGACTCCGGCGGCGAGGGCGAGGGGATCACCGGCGCCACCTGTCTGTACGCGATCTACGACCCGGTCTCCGGCCTGTGCACCTTCGCGACGGCCGGTCATCTGCCGCCGGCCCTGGTGCGTCCCGACGGAAGCGTGGAGTTCCTGGAGGTGCCGGTCTCCCCTCCCCTGGGCCTGGGCGGCTTCCCGTTCGAGTCGGCGGAGGTCCGGTTGCCGGAGGGCAGCCGCCTCGTGCTCTACACCGACGGTCTCGTCGAGCATCGGGACCGCGATCTGGACGCCGGTCTGGAGCAGCTGCGCACGGTCCTGGCCGACCATGTCGACCGGACGGCGGAGGAGACCTGCGAGGCGGTGTTCGACGCCATGGTGCCCGAGTCCCGCCGGGACGACATCGCGCTGCTGGTGGCCCGTACCCGGCTGCTCGAAGAGGACCGGATCGCCACCTGGGACGTTCCGCGCGATCCGGCCGCCGTCGCGCCGGTGCGCAGCGCGTGCAGCCGCCAGCTCGACGCGTGGGGGCTGGAGGAGACGGGCTTCACCACCGAGCTGGTGCTGAGCGAGTTGATCACCAACGCGATCCGCTACGGCACCGAGCCGATCCGGGTACGGCTGCTCTACGAGCGGACCCTGATCTGCGAGGTGTCCGACGGCAGCAGCACCTCGCCGCACCTGCGGCGGGCCGCCACCACCGACGAGGGCGGCCGCGGACTGTTCCTCGTCGCCCAGCTCGCGGCGCGGTGGGGCACCCGGTACACACCGACCGGCAAGGTGATCTGGACGGAGCAGCCACTGACCGACGGGCAGCCGTCGGCCGAGCTGCTGCTGTCCGCCGGCACCGACTGGTGAGGCGACGGGTCACCGGCCGGCCCCGGGCCCGCCGAGCTGGGCCATTGGTACGGTGGGACTCCGTGAAACGCGCCGCGAAAGGGCCCGATGGACCATGGCGGTGGACGAGCTCGACACCCGCATCCTGCGTCTGCTGATCGAGCAGCCGCGCACCAGCGTCCGTGAGTACGCGCGCATCCTCGGCATCGCGCGCGGCACTCTGCAGGCCAGGATCGACCGGCTCGAACGCGACGGCGTGATCACCGCGACCGGTCCCTTCCTCTCCCCCGCCGCGCTGGGCCACCCGGTGCTGGCGTTTGTGCACATCGAGGTGACGCAGGGGCATCTGGACGAGGTGGGCGACGCGCTGGCGGCCGTGCCGGAGATCATCGAGGCCTTCTCGATCACGGGCGGCGGGGATCTGCTGACCCGGGTCGCCGCACGGGACAACGGGCATCTCGAGGACGTGATCCAGCGGCTGATCAACCTGCCCGGCGTGGTCCGCACCCGTACCGAGATGGCCCTGCGCGAGCGGGTGCCGTACCGGCTGCTGCCCCTGGTCGAGTCGGTGGGCCGGTCGGCCGGCGGCCGGCGCTGAAGAGGCGCTTGGCATCCTGGAGGGCATGAGCACCCCGCGCACCCCTTCGGTCATCTTCGATCTCGACGGCACACTCGTGGACAGCGAGCCGAACTACTTCGAAGCGGGGCGCCGTGTCCTGGCCACGCACGGGGTGCTCGGCTTCGACTGGGACGAGCACAAGCGGTTCATCGGCATCGGGACCCGCGAGACGCTGGAGGTGCTGCGCGCCCGGTACGCCATCGACGCCCCGGTCGACGAGCTGCTGGCCGCCAAGAACCGCGCGTACCTGGAGCTGGCGGACACGTCGACCGTGGTGTTCCCGCAGATGCGCGAGTTCGTGGAGCGCCTGTCGGCGGCGGGCGTCCCGATGGCGGTGGCGTCCGGCTCGTCCCGGGCGGCCATCGAGGCGGTGCTCGCCGGCACGGGTCTGGCCGACCACATCGCGGTGACCGTCTCCGCGGAGGAGGTCGGCCGCGGCAAGCCGGAGCCGGACGTCTTCCTGGAGGCGGCCCGCCGTCTGGACGCCGCGCCCCACGACTGCGTGGTCCTGGAGGACGCGCCGCCGGGAGCGGCGGCCGCACAGGCGGCGGGAATGCGGTGCATCGCCGTGCCGTACGTCGAGGACACCGCCGACGCCGCCGCGTTCCTGGCGGCGGACCTGCTGTTCGCGGGCGGGCAGCGCGAGTTCACGGCGCAGGCCGCGTACGAATGGGTCACGGGCACGGGGTGACGGCCGGTCCCGGGAGCGGCCCTCGGACGCGACGCCCCCGACCGTGAGCCGCCTCCGGCAGGCAAGGGCCGCCGGCCCGGTACGGCCCCCGCGGTCAGCGCTCCCGGCGCCGCTTCCGGCAGGCAAGGCCCTCCGGCCCGGGGCGGCTTCCGACCCGGGCCGCTTCCGGCGCCCGCGAACGGAGACTCAGCCGAGGAGGGCGAGCAGCTCCCGCTCGCGCCGCGCGCTGAGACCGGCGCGGCGCGGCCGGTCCAGTCCCTGCTCGCGTTCCCAGGCCAGCGTGTCGGCCAGCGTGCGCGCGGCCGGCCGGTGGCGGAGCCCGGCCGCGCGCGCAGCCGACCCGTTCCGGGCCGACCAGCCCCGCAAGGCCGGGTCGGCCAGCCACATGGGCAGCGACTCGGCGCCCATGTACTCGGCCACGCCGTTGGCGAGCAGCCAGGCCGGGTCGGCGGTGACCACGGGACCGGTGTGCCCGCCGATCTCGCGGGACAGCTCGATCCATCGGCCGAGCGGAACGACCGGGCCGACGGCGTCGTACGTGCCGGTCGTCCCCTTCTCGGCGGCGTCGAGCAGCCAGGCGGCGAGGTCCCGCACGTCGACCGCCTGGGTCGGCAGGTCCGGTGCGTCGGGCGCCAGCATCGGTTCCCGTGGTCCACGGGCGGCACGGGCCACCCAGTAGCCGGAGCGTCCGCTGTGGTCGCCCGGGCCGCCGATGAGGCCGGCGCGGGCGGTCAGGAGGCGGGCGCCCACGGCGGCCGTCGACGCCTGCTCGCAGGCGGTCTTCGCCTCGCCGTACACCGACCGGTCGGCCTCTTCGCGCTCCGTCGGAGCGAGCAGCGGCGCGGACTCGTCGGCGTCCGCGGTGGCGTGGGAGGCGTAGGCGCTGACGGACGAGACGTAGGTCCAGTGCCTCGTCCGGCCGCCCAGGGCCGCCAGCGCCCCGCGGACGAAGCCCGGCTGCCACGACACCTCGACCACCGCGTCCCAGTCGCGGCCCTGCACCGGCTCGTACGCCGCGGGGTCGCACCGGTCTGCGGCCACCAGCGTCGCCCCGCGGGCGACTTGTCCGCTTTGGCCGCGGGCGAGACACGTCACCCGGTGGCCGCGCTCCACCGCCTGCCGCGACAACTGCCTGCCGACCCATGCCGTTCCGCCCAGAACCAGGATGTCCATGCCGTCAGCCAACCACCGACGGCGGGAGGCGCCCGGGGAAATTAGCTGACGGCAGACCTGTTCCGCCCGGCCGCCGAGGAGCCGGACTCCCCCCGCGGGGGCGGCGCCGGGGCTGTGCCATACTCAGCGCGCTCGCTGCCAGTTCCATAGTCGTGGGGATCACCGTTGAAGCCCGTGCTCGCCGTCCTCGGTGCCCGGCCCGCCGTCAGGGCCGCCGCCGTCACCCGGGCCGCCGCGCCGGTGGAGACCCCCGCCCGGGCAACGCCCGGCGTCCGCGCGGGACTCGGCACATGAGCGGCATAGAACTGGCCACCCCCTATCTGGACACGGACGCCGACCAGCTCTCCTTCACCCTGGGTCGGCCCGCCCGCGAGGCACTCGCCGTACGTGATCTGACCGTCGGCGGTCTGGACGTCCAACTCCGGCTCCTGGGCGCCTCCCACCAGGTCTTCGCGGGTCCGGTACGCGAGACCGTGGCCTGTCTGCCCGGCGTCGAGGGAGGGCTGCCGGACTCGGCGGCGCAGGAGTTCGACGGCTGGTCGTACCACTTCAGCGCCCGCGTCGAGCACTTCACCACGGCACGGTTCGCCGAAGAGGTGGCGCTGATCCGCGGCCGGGCCGACGCGTCCCCCGAGACCGCGCTGTACGGGGTCTTCCCGGGCTCCGTGGAGGCCGTCACCGCGCTCACCGTCGAACGCCACGGCACCGGACTGGGCTGGCGCACCTGGCACACCTACCCGCAGAGCCGCCAGATCGTGGCGACGCACACCCGGCTGGAGGCCCGATGAAGACCGCCCGAATCATCTGCGTGACGCTGTTCGCCCTCGTCGCGCTCACCGCATGCGGCGACGACCCGGAGGACGCCAACGCCGTGCCGACCAACTGGATCCGCCAGCAGTACAGCGGCAACGGCGTCGGCTATGTCGACAGCAGCGACGCGACGTCCAAGGTGGCCAAGGAGATCGACGGCCACACCGCGGCCGGCGGACGTATCGACGACGACGGCAAGGTCTTCCTGCGCTACCGGAACGACATCGTGGCGATCACCCCGCTCAAGAGCGGCAGCCGGATCGAGATCGACACCTACCGCAGCGGCTACCACCGCTGGAAGACGCACATCCGGTCGGTCTGGCCGGACCCGGACAACGACTCGTTCCGCGGCGGCGGCCCCGGCTCCGGCAAATGACCGACCCCGGTCCTCCCTCCACCCGAACTCCTCGACGACGTCCCCGAAAGGCACCCCCGTGGCAGAGATCTTCGAGTCGGCAGGCATCGCCCTGCTGTACGGTCTGGTCGGTTTCTTCGTGATGGCGGTCGGCTTCATCGCGCTCGACCTGGTGACGCCCGGCAAGCTCGTCCATGTGGTGTGGACGGAGCGCAACCGCGGCGCCGCGGTCCTCCTCGCCGGCCAGACGATCGCCATCGGCCTCGTCATCGACCAGTCGATCCGGGCCAGCGAATCGGAACAGGGCCTCGGCCTCGGCCTGTTCAGCACCCTGTTGTACGGCTTGGCCGGCGTCGTCGTGATGACGTTCATCGCCATCGTGGTCGGTCTGCTGACGCCCGGCCGCCTCGGCCACGCCGTGCTGGACGACAACGGCGACCGCCCGCACCCCGCCGCCTGGGTCCAGGCCGCCATGTACATCGGTACGGCCTTCATGGTCGGCGCCGCGGTCTCCTGACCCCCCGATGAGCACCACCACCGCGGACCGCACCGCCACCCCCTCTCCCGCCGCGGAAGCCGCGCCCGCCGGCCATTCGCGGGGGGCGCGGTTCCTGCTGCTGTTCTCGGTGTTCCTCTGCGCGGCCTGCGGGCTGGTGTACGAGCTGGCGCTGACGGCGCTGGGCAGCTATCTCATCGGCAACTCGGTGATGCAGACCTCCGTGGTCATCTCCGTGATGGTCTTCGCCATGGGGATCGGCTCGCTCGCGGCCAAGCCGCTGCAGCGGCGCGCGGTCGGCTCGTTCGCCCTGGTGGAGGGGGTGCTCGCGCTCGTCGGCGGCCTGTCGGTGCTGGTGCTGTACGTGTCGTTCGCCTGGCTGCGGATCTATATGCCGTCGATGGTGGTGGTCACCTTCGCCGTCGGCCTGCTCATCGGGGCGGAGATCCCGCTGCTGATGACGCTGCTGCAGCGCATCCGGCGGCAGGAGGCGGGCAGCGCCGTCGCGGACATGTTCGCCGTCGACTACATCGGGGCGCTGGTCGGCGGGCTGTGCTTCCCGCTGCTGCTGCTTCCCGCCTTCGGGCAGCTCAAGGGCGCGCTGGTGGTGGGGGCGGTCAACGCGGTCGCCGGGGTCGTCGTCGTGCTGTGGATCTTCCGCAAGGAGACCCGCCGCGTCGTACGGGTGTCGCTGCTGGCCGGCATGGCCGGCGTCCTCGCCGTGCTCGGCACCGTGTACGCGCTGGCCGACGACATCGAGGTGACGGCGCGCCAGCAGCTGTACCGCGACCCGATCGTCCACGCGGAGACGACCCCGTACCAGGACATCGTGGTCACCCGGTCCACGGCCTTCACCGGTGAGCCCGACATGCGGCTGTTCCTCAACGGCGATCTGCAGTTCTCCTCCGTCGACGAGTACCGCTACCACGAGGCACTGGTCCACCCCGCCCTGTCGGGGAAACGTTCCTCGGTGCTGATCATGGGCGGTGGCGACGCGCTCGGCCTGCGGGAGGTGCTGCGTTACGACGACGTCGAGGAGGTCACGCTCGTCGACCTCGATCCGGCGATGACGAGGCTCGCCCGCGACTTCGATCCGCTGCGCGAACTGAACCGCGACGCCCTGGCCGATCCCCGGGTCACCGCCGTCAACGCCGACGCCTTCAACTGGCTCCGGGACGCCGGGCAGCGCTTCGACACGGTGATCATCGACTTTCCCGACCCCGACAACGCGGCGCTGGCGAAGCTCTACTCCGTCGAGTTCTACCACCTGCTCAGCCACGCCCTGAAGCCGGAGAGCCAGGTCGTGGTGCAGGCCGGCTCCCCCTTCTTCGCCCCCAAGTCGTACTGGTCCATCGCCACCACGATCGGCGAGGCCGGCTACCGCACCACCGAGTACCAGGTGGACGTGCCCAGTTTCGGCAACTGGGGCTTCGTCCTGGCCGTGCCCGGGAAGAGCGGCCCCGCGCCGGACCTGCGGCTGCCCGGGGAGGCGCCGCCGCTGCGGTTCCTGGACGACGCCGTCCTCGACGCCGCCACCGTCTTCCCGGTGGACCGCCGCCCGCTGGACGTCAGGGCGAGCACGCTGATGGACCCGGTGGTGCTGGAGTACACACGTAGCGAGTGGCAGAACTACTGAGCCCGCCGGGCTCCCCTCCCGCAGCCTTGCGATCGCGAATCGATCGGTGACTCAGACGGCTGAAGTGCCGTACTTCCGGCCTGTATCCACGCCTTCCCTCATCACGCCGACCTTTGCTCCGACCAATCTCCTCACACCCTGAACCGCCGCCGGGCACCCGTGAACGGGACCGGCCGCTCCGCGCTGCCCGGACCTCGCGCACCGATTTCCTACTGGGGGGTAGGCCGATCCCGGCCCCTTGCTATACGGTCCGTCCAACAGCTTGTTAGACGCCACATCTAACAAGGTGCCGCGCCCCTGCCCGACAGCGTTCCGAGGAGTCGCTCACATGGCCAGCAGCACCGTTCGACCGAAGACGCAGGACCGGACCCCGCAGTACGACGTCGCCCGGCGGTTGCTCGACTCGGCCGCGATGCTGGCGTACGACCCCGCCACCGAGGTGGACTGGGAGACGCCCCTGGACAAGGACTTCCACGGCGCGAGCCCGGAGTGGAGCACGCTCTACGGCACCGCCTACTGGCAGGAGATGACCGACACCCAGCGCAAGGAACTGACGCGCCAGGAGGCGGCGTCGGTGGCCAGCACCGGCATCTGGTTCGAGATGATCCTGCAGCAGATGGTCCTGCGCGACCTCTACGCCAAGGACCCGACCGACGACCGGTTCCAGTGGGCGCTCACCGAGATCGCCGAGGAGTGCCGACACTCGATCATGTTCGCCCGCGGCGCCCAGAAGCTCGGCGCACCGCCCTACCGGCCGCACCGCGTCGCCGTCGAACTCGGCCGCGCCTTCAAGACGGTGGCGTTCGGCGAGGCGGCGTACGCCGCGATCCTCGTCGCCGAGGAGGTGCTGGACGTCATGCAGCGCGACTGGATGCGGGACGAGCGGGTCGTGCCGTTCGTCCGCACCATCAACAACATCCATGTCGTCGAGGAGTCCCGGCACATGAAGTTCGCCCGCGACGAGACGCGCAGGCACCTCGCGCGCGCCGGCCGCGTACGCCGCCACATCAACGCCTTCGTCGTCGCCATCGCGTCCTACTTCATCGTCACCAGCATGGTGAACCCGAAGGTCTACGAGAACGCCGGCCTCGACGAGGAGCGCGCGCTGCGCGAGGCGAAGGCCAACGAGCACCACAAGTCGATGATGCGGTCGAGCTGTTCGGGCCTGATGGAGTTCCTGGCCTCCGCCGGCCTGCTCACCAGGCCCGCGCTGTTCTTCTACAAGCGCGCGCACCTCATCTGACCGGACCAGAGCCGACCCGAGACGAACCGAGCCGAGCTGACGACATGACCTACGCCATCACCCAGACCTGCTGCAGCGACGCCACCTGCGTCGCCGTCTGCCCGGTCAACTGCATCCACCCCACCCCGGAGGAACGCGCCTTCGGCAGCACGGAGATGCTCTACATCGACCCCCGGTCCTGCATCGACTGCGGGGCCTGCGCGGACGCCTGCCCGGTCGACGCGATCCACCCCGTGGACGCGCTGTCCGGCGCGCAGCGGGAGTACGCCGCGATCAACGCCGCGTACTTCGAGGACGAGGCGCCGGAGCCGGCCGGTGACAGCCCGAACTTCCACGTGTGGGGCGAGCCCTCCTTCGACCGCTCCCTGCCGTCCGACTTCGCGCCGATCCGGGTCGCGGTGGTGGGCACAGGGCCGGCGGGCATGTACGCCGCGGAGGACCTGCTGCTGCACACCAACGCCGAGGTGACGCTCGTCGACCGGCTGCCGGTGGCCGGCGGTCTCGTACGGTACGGGGTGGCCCCGGACCACCCCGGCACCAAGAAGGTCGGCGACACGTTCGCACGGTTCCACACCCACCCGCGGGTGCGGATGCACCTGGGCGTCGAGGTGGGCAAGGACATCAGCGCGGAGGAGCTCGCCGCGCACCACGACGCGGTGATATACGCCGTCGGAGCCTCCACCGACCGCCGCGTCGGCATCCCGGGCGAGGACCTGCCCGGCAGCCTCTCCGCCACCACGTTCGTCGCCTGGTACAACGGCCACCCGGAGGTCGCGCCGGACGCGGTCGATCTGTCCGCGGAGCGGGTGGTCGTCGTCGGCAACGGCAACGTGGCGCTCGACGTCGCCCGGATCCTGGTCTGCGACCCGGAGTCGCTGGCCAGGACCGACATCGCCGACCACGCCCTCGCCGCGCTGCGCGCCGGCTCGGTGCGCGAGGTGGTGCTGCTCGGACGCCGAGGCCCCGAGGACGCGGCCTGCACCCGGTCGGAACTGCTCGCGCTCAAGCATCTGCCCGGGGTCGAACTCGTCGTGGACGACCACGATCCGCGCATCGGCGCGAGCATCGACGCCGCCGGGCCGAAGGACAAGGCCGGCGACCTGCGGGACGTCACCCGCCGCACGGTCGACTGGTCGCAGCCGCCCGCACCGGGCCGGCGGATCGTGTTCCGCTTCCACTCCGCGCCCGTGGCGGCGCTCGGCGAGGGCGCGGGCGAGGGCGCTGTGCGCGCGGTGCGCGCCAGCGGCTCCTCTGTGGAACGGGAGATCGCAGCGGGCCTGCTGCTGCGGGCCGTCGGCTACCGCGGGGTGCCCGTCGCCGGTCTGCCCTTCGACGAGGCCACCGGCACGGTCCCGCACGAGGGAGGCCGCGTGAGCAGCCGGCCGGGGACGTACGTCGTGGGCTGGATCAAGCGCGGGCCGTCGGGCGGCATCGGCGCCAACCGCACCTGCGCCGCGGAGACGGTCGGCACGCTCCTCGCCGACGCCGTCGCCGGCTCACTGCCGTCGCCGACGCAGCCCGCAAAGGCGTTCCGCCGCCTCGTACGGAGCCGCAACCGCCAGGTCGTCGACGCTCGCGGCCTCGCGGCCATCGAGCGTCCCGAGCTGGCCCGTGGCCGGGACGACGACAGATCACGGGTCAAGCTGACCACGGTCCGCGAACTCGTGGGAGCGGCGAGGGGCGCCCGCCTGCGGCTGCCGCGCTGACGGCCGGGGTCCACCGAACTCGCGGCTGAAACCCGCGACCTTGATGGGACGGTTCAGGGCGCGGGGACCCCACGCAGGAACCTCCTCCAACCGTTCGCGATTCTCGAACGGCTGGAGGAGGTTCCTGCAGACCTCAGTTGAGGTAGGCGAACGACCGCACCTGGGTGGGCGTGAGGGCTCCGCTGAAGACACGGACGGTGTCCGCCCCGCCGTGGAAGTACTCACCCCAGCCGCCGTCGGCGGTGTGGCCACGGCCGATCTGCAACGGGCCGGAGGCGCTCCACGAGGCGTTGAACTCGCCAGTGGCCACGGGCTCGCCCTCGACGTACAGGGTGATGTGGCCCTCGGAGTCGTCGTACACGACGACCACTTCGTCGGTGTTGGCCGTCAGAGCGCCCGGCCCGGCGACAACGGTCTGTGCGGCGCCCGGTCCACTGCCGTCGGTGAGGATCAGCTGCCACTCGGACGCGGCCGGGTCGTAGCGGACCTTGAAGGCGTCGCTGTCGGCGTCGCCCTGGGACAGGACCGTCATCGGCCGGCCGGGGGTGATGTCGGCGAAGCGGACCCGCAGACCGACGCTGAAGCTGTCGGCGGTGTCCACGACGGGGCCGTCGGTAGCGGCGTAGTCGTCCGTGCCGTCCAGGGCCAGGTGGTCGTTGCCGTCGAGGGCACCGGCCGGGAAGTCGACGCACTCGGGGTCTTCGATGCAGGACCAGTAGTCGGGGGTGTAGAAGCCGGCGCCGCCGTGCAGCGTGAGCGGCCTGTCCTCGTACCAGTCGGGGATCACACCGCCGTCGGTCCGCTCGATGTCCCAGGCGGCGACCAGGTCGGCCGGGCGGGAACCCAGTCGCTCGATCTCCTCACGGGACACGACCCGGTCCCAGACGCGGACGTCGCCGATCCCACCCTGCCAGCGGGCACCGGCATTGCCGCGGGCGCGGCCGATCTGGAAGGCGCCGGGGGCGGCCACCGGGGCGACGCCGGTCCGGGAGGCGACCTCCTTGCCGTTGACGTAGAGGCGCAGGGTGTTGTCCTCGGTGTCGTACAGGCCGGTCAGGTGGACCCAGCCGCCGACGGAGGCTCGGCCGCCGGTAAGGGTCGTGGCGCCGTAGCGGAAGGCCCAGGTGGCCGGGCCGCCCTCGGCCGGGCGCAGGCCCAGGGTGAAGGCGGAGGTGCCGTCGGCCGCGTCCTGGCTGGCCACCGTCATCGGGGAGCCGGTCGCGGCGGGGCGGACCCAGGCGGACAGCGCGAACGTACCGGCGGTGTCCGTCGCCGGGGCGTCCGGGGTCAGGTAGCTGTTGCCCCGGCCGTCGAGGGTGACGGCGGAGGTGAGGCCGGTGCGGGAGGGAGCGGGGCCACCGAAGACGACGCCGTCCTCGGCGCGGGCCACTCGGCCGGCCTCGGCGGCGGCACTGTCGGCGCCGGCCGGATCGGCGAGTGTCCAGTGGGCGACGGGGGTACGGCCGACGGCGACGCGTATCTCATGAGTCGTCCTGGAGCTGGCCCGCCCGGCCCGGTCGACTGCGTGGACCTCCAGGGCGTAGGGCTTGGCGTCCTCCGGCATCCACCGGATGGTGACCGGTCCGCCCGGTTCCTCGGGCCGGACCCGCTTCGGGGCGGAGCCGAGGAAGGAGTAGACGTACTCGACGACGTCCTCGGACGGGGAGTCGAACGTGAAGCTGCCGTAGACGCCGACGCCGTCGTGCCAGCCGCTGCTGTCGTCCGGGTACTGCTCCGAGACGACCGTCGCCGGCTCGGGGCTGACCCGGTCGATGACGAACCGGCAGGAGAAGCCGGGGTTTTCGTCACTCCAGGCGGAGGTCGCGCCCTCCGCGTCGACGGCCCGGACATGCCAGGAGACGACCGTGTCGGCCGGAAGGTCGGAGGGGGTTCGCCACAGGTGGTTGGTGGGCAGACCCACAAAGGCGGAGGTGTAGGTCCGGCGTTGCTCGGCTCCGTCGGCGTCGGTCCACCAGGCCTCGAACTCGGCACGGGCCCCATTGCTCTCCCACTCCTCGTTGTCCTCCGCCGTGTCCTCGACGAAGGCCCGGAGTTCGGGCTCCCGGGGGACGTAGACGGGCTCGTCGGAGCAGGGCTTGGTGAAGTCGACGGTGAGGGTGTCGATGCCCGGTTGCAGCGGCGGAAGGTTCCCCCCGGCCGCCGTGGCGGCGCCTGGGGTGGCGGCAAGCAGCACGACTGCCACCCCCGTCGCCGCGGCGGCGGATCTGACGCGCCGGCCGGAGTATGCGTTCATTCGGTTGGGTCCCCCTGTTTTGGGTGCCAGGCCCTGCGCGGGGGCGGTTCGCCGCCTTCAACTCGCGCAGGAGGCCAGCGAAGTTGCATGACTATAGATCGCTCTCCGAACGCATTCAAAACACTTTCGGCGTCCACGCCCCCGTGACACCTCCACCCCGCCCGGCGCCCCTCCCCCGGCTGCTGCCCCGACGCCCGGGGAGCGGTCCGTCGCCGACCGGCGGGCGCCGACTCTGGCGCCGGGCGGGGCTCGGGGCCGATCCGTCGCGGAATACAGCACAGCGCCCCCTCATGACTCCGGCCGTGAGGGGGCGCTTTCGTACGTCTGGCCCGCGTTCTTCTCCGCCAGCCACTCCACGTAGTTCTTGGAGGCTCCGCTGCCCTGCCTACCGGGCGAGATCTTCATGATCGCGTGGTCCTTCTCGGGGTTACCGCTGAGGTACGCCTCGGTCAGGACATAGGGCAGGCCGTCCACACGGAACCGGATGCTTCCGTCGGGGTAGGCGCTGACGCGCACCCTCCGGCCGTCAGGAAGGGTGACATCTTCGGTGAAGTGCGCCTTGACGGGTTGGTCAGCCATACAGACCTCCAGGTCATACCGGCTCGGCAGGGGCGGCCACCGTACCGTCAACCCCCTGCGCCGCGGCAGTGGTTCGTGTGCCGCACGTCAGTCGTCGAGGTCTACGGCGAAGTCGACAACCGTGGAGTCGCCGCGGCGAACGATCGGGCGCGCGATGTCCACGATCCGGCCGGAAAGTACGATGAGCGGCGCTCCTCGAACATCGAGGAGCGCCGCTCCCGTTCTCGCCGGAGGCCTCGTGGACCTGATGCAGACCCTCGACGGCTACTTCGGTGGCTGGTCCTTCACGTTCACCACCCTGCCCCCGCTCGAGGCACTGCAGGCTGTGGAAACCGTCTCCGTCCACCCCGTGGAGAACCCGCTCGATGTGCTCCCACGAGGAAGGAGACGAAGGCCTTGCTGAAGACGGTGTTCTTCTCGTCGCCGGCCGCGTGCACCCCGGCTGGAGCGTCATCATCGAGACCAGCGGCTGTACGGGACTCGTGGGAGCCGAACGGTCCGTTCTCCTCGACCTGTGCAGCGCCGGGTATCCCGCGATGACCGTCTTCAAGAATCCCAACCGTCTCGAGTTGCTGTACGCGGACCTCGACGACAGGTGGGGCGGCATGGCGCTCGACAGCGGGATCCGATGGGGCGAGATGAGCCCGCCCGTCTCGGCTGGACTCACCGCGGCCGGGTTTCTCCCCGATGGCCAAGGAATCTCCACGGAGATCGCCGACCGTGCGTACGACGATCTCGCGCAGCGCGCTGTCGCCGCAGTGACGGGAGTATCCCTGGACGATGTCGGGACAGCCGGCGGCTGGGCCTCGGGGATGGTCCTGGCGGAGACGGCAGCGACGCAGGTCTCGCGGAGCAGATCCCTCCGTTGACCGCCGCGTAGCGACACCGGCCGGATCGTCCACACCAGTGCCCGGCAGATCGCGGGGGATGCTCACGGAGCCGCCCCTGTCGAGCTGCTCGCCGAGCCTGGGCCCGCTGCCCTACTCGGCCCATGCTCTCGACGCCCCCGTCGAGCGCCTCGGGGCTCGCGCGCCCGCCCGGCCGGCCTGAGTGTGTTCGGTCCGCTCCGACCCGCGTCGGCCGGACCTCACCGACTCGCAGTGGGCCACGGTCGCCCGCCGCCTGGTGTCCGCCGTCGCGATCGGCCGGCCGGGAGACAGCCGCCGGCACGCATGAACGGGCATTGTCTGCCTACTCGGGAGTCATGGCTCGGTCCAACGACGAGGTCGCGGCGCTGTTTCAGGAGTACGCGGACCTGATCTCGATCACCGGCGGAGAGGCGTACAAGTCACGCGTCTACGAGAAGGCCGCCCGCGCGATCGGCGGCTACCACGCCGACGTGTCCACCCTCGACGTCAAGGGTCTCCAGGAGATCCCCAACGTCGGCAAGTCCATCGCCGAGAAGATCCTCGAGCACTTCCACAGTGGCAGCGTGTCCGCCGTCGAGGAGCTGCGGGCGAAGATCCCCGCCGGCGTCCGGCGGTTGACCGCCATCCCCACGCTCGGCCCGAAGAAGGCCTGCGTCCTGTATGAGGAACTGGGCATCTCCTCCGTCGAGGAACTGGCCGACGCCATCCACGAGGAACGGCTGCGCGACCTGAAGGGCTTCGGGCCGAAGACGGAGGAGAACATCCTCCATGGCATCGAACTGCTTCAGTCCGCCGGAGAGCGGGTCCTGCTCGATGTCGCCATGGACCTCGCCGAAGACATCGTCACCGAGCTGTCCCGGGTGACCGGCTGCCGTCGCTGCACCTACGCCGGGTCGCTGCGCCGCTTCCGCGAGACGATCGGCGACATCGACGTGCTCGCCGCGGCCGGCAGGTCGGCGCCCGTGATGCGGGCGTTCACCGAGCTGCCGTACGTCTCGGAGATCACCGCGCGCGGCGAGAAGAAGACGTCCATCCGTACCACCAAGGGCCTGTCCGTGGACCTGCGGGTGGTACCGCCGGACTCCTGGGGCGCAGCCCTCCAATACTTCACCGGGTCCAAGGCGCACAACATCCGCACCCGGGAGTTGGCCGTCCACCAGAAGCTCAAGCTCTCCGAGTACGGGCTCTTCGACGCGGAGAGCGGCAAGAAGATCGTCTCGAAGACGGAGGAGGACGTGTACGCACGCCTTGGCCTGCCCTGGATCCCGCCCACCCTGCGCGAGGACCGCGGGGAGATCGAAGCCGGGTTGCACGACGAGCTGCCCGGCCTGGTCCAGGAGACGGACATCCGCGGCGACCTGCACACGCACACCGACCTCACTGACGGGCTCGCCCCGCTGGAGGAGATGGTCGCCGCGGCCGCCGAGCGCGGGTACGCCTACTACGCGATCACCGACCACGGGCCGAACCTGTACATGCAGCAGATGACCGACGAACGCATCCTGGCCCAGCGCGCACGCGTCCGGGAACTCGACGGGAAGTACGCGAAACGCGGCAAGCGGGACGGCATGCGGCTGCTGCACGGCGTGGAGTTGAACATCGATCCGGACGGTGGCGTGGACTGGCCCGAGGAGTTCCTGGCCGGCTTCGACCTGTGCGTGGCCTCGGTGCACTCGCACTTCAACCAGAGCCGCGAGGCGCTGACCCGGCGGATGGTCCAGGCCTGCGAGAACCCGTACGTCAACATCATCGGCCACCCCACCACCCGGATCATCGGCAAGCGGCCGCCCATCGATGCCGACCTCGACGAGATCTTCGCCGCGTGTGCGCGCACCGGCACCGCCCTGGAGATCAACGCTCACCCCGATCGGCTGGATCTGCGTGACGAGGACATCCTGCGGGCCAAGAGGCACGGCGTGAGGTTCGCCGTCGACAGCGACGCCCACGCCACTCTCCACCTGGCCAACATGCGCTACGGCGTGGGCACGGCACAGCGCGGCTGGCTCACCAAGGACGACGTGATCAACACCTGGCCCCAGACCCGGCTGCGGCGCTTCCTGCGCAAGGGAAGGACCAGTCGAAAACCCCGCCGTTGACCCAACCTGGTCCCGGCAAGTCGCCCTTCCCGGCGGGCTTCCGCGTGTCATGAACCGGAGCGCGAAGCGTCATGACGAAGCGCGCGGACTCGCCGGTGTCCCTCAGCCCGTGATGCCCTACTGCGGCGCTGCCGGTAGGTTCCGTGCGCCCCAACCTGGTCACCCGGAACAGGCAAGAGAAGCCATCGCGTGCACGACCTCGTGCCGGCACCACAAAGAGACTGGAAGGGGCAAACCGATGCCTCCCACTCATCCGCTCGACTTCGAGCACGCCATCCATACCGCCAACATCTGGCTGAAAGCGGTGTCCGAAGCCCTGGGCACCGAGGACCGCCACTTCGCCCACCGGGTACTTCGCACCTGGCTGCACACGCTGCGCGACCGGCTCACCGTGGACGTGGCCGCCCACTTTGCCGCACAGCTCCCTGACCTGCTGCGGGGCGCCTATTACGACGGCTGGGACCCCAGCACCGTACCGGTCAAGTACGGCCGCGAAGCCTATGTGAACCGCTTCGCCCAGGAAGCGAAGGTCGCAGCCGAAGAAGTACCCCGGCTCGTTCCCGCGGTCACCGCCGTCGTACGCGACCACGTCTCGCCCGGACAACTGGAGGCGGCCCTGGACCAACTCCCGCACGACATCCGTGATCTCCTCCTCCAGCCGGCTGCCTGACCGGACTCGACGAACGCGGCAGGGATCAGCATGGCGGCCCCGCCGGGGACCGGCGACCGCTTGGCGCACACACTGCCTGCGTCCGGTCGTCCCCGTCGGGCTCGGACCGACTTGGCTGGCCGGGGCTGGCCGGACTGTCCACGGGTCAGCCCGAATCGCGGAGAGCGCCGCGGGCCTGCTCGGCATCGATGAGTAGCGCGAGCTCCTGGAACGCCACGGTCATCACGTCGTCTGGAGTGGCGCGCTTCCCCGCAGTGGCGCGACGGGCGGCGATCTGGGCGGCGTGTCAGCCCGAGGAGCCGCTGCGCCGGGCGTAGGCACGGGCGGCGCGGGCGCGGTCGCCGCAGCGGGTGGAGCACCAGTGGCGCCGCCCGTGGGTACGCAGAAGGAACCGGTCGCAGGGGGCGGAGCCGCAGGCGGCGAGGATGCCGGCGTCGGGACCGGTGAGCAGGTCGGCGGCGTCAGCGGCAAGAGTCGCGAGTGCGTGGTTGACGGCCCGGTCGGTGGGGTGTGCCTGGATGCGGCGCAGCCCCTGGACCCCGTCCCAGGTGAGGAGGGGTGCGGTGGGTACGGCCGTGAGTGCCTCGTTCACCGCGTGCAGGGATTGCTCGGGCGGGGTGGCGGCGTCGATGCGGGCGGCGAACAGGGTGCGTACGTGGGCGCGCAGCGTGCGCATCCGCTGCGCGCACACCTCGTACAGCTGTACGCCCGGGGTGGTCAGGTCGTGGGTGGCGAGCCAGCGCATGGCGGATTCCGGGGCGGCAAGCAGGTCGTAGCTCTGGCCGGCAGGCAGGGTCACGGCGGTGTCGGCGAAGTCCAGGGAGCGGTACCGGTCAGCACCCGGAGCCGGGGGCAGAGCGGTCTGCGCAAGGTCGATGGCCAGGGTGTCACCCATGCCTCTCATGGTAGCGCTTGCGTTTTTCCGTGATACCCACCTACCTTGACCTCACGTTAAACGCAGAGTTTTTTCGTGAGAAACGAGATGTGATGTCCCAGCTCAACGCCGATCAGTTCCCGGTCCGCACGTTCGGCGGCCCGACCGCCCTGTTCGAGTACGGTGGCCTGCGCTTCCTGACCGACCCGACCTTCGACGGCCCCGGCGACTACCCCTCGCCCGGCGCGACCCTGGTCAAGACCGAGCCGTCCACCGCCACGCCCTCCGACGTCGGCCCCGTCGACGTGGTCCTGCTCTCTCACGACGAGCACGCCGACAACCTCGACACCTCCGGCCGGGCCCTGCTCACCGACGTCCCCCTCACGCTGACCACTCCCGGCGGCGGCGAACGCCTCGGGGAGAAGGCCAAGGGCCTGGCCGACTGGGAGTCGGTCGAGCTGGAGCGCCCGGGCGGCGGCGCCATCACCGTCACCGGTGTCCCCGCCATCCACGGCCCCGGCCCACGCGAGGAAGTCGAGCCGTTCGCCGGCCAGGTCGTCGGCTTCGTCCTGAACGGCGAGGGCCTGCCGACGGTCTACGTCAGCGGCGACAACGCCTCCCTCGACGCGGTCAGGGAGATCGCCGATCGCTTCGCCCCGGTGGACACCGCCATCCTGTTCGCCGGCGCGCCCCGTTTCCCCATGCTCTTCGACGGCAACCCGCTCGTGCTGGACAGTGCGCAGGCGGCCGAGGCCACTCGGATTCTTGACGCCCGCCGTGTCGTCCCGGTCCACCACGACAGCTGGGCCCACTTCACCGAAGGCCGCGACGAGTTGGAAGCCGCCTTCAACGCCGCCGGCCTGGCCGACCGCCTGGACCAAAACTGGACGCAGCGCGCCTGAGCCTGGAGGTTCGCCGGGTACTCCTTCGACGCCCGCGCCCGCCAGGCATCCACCAGCTTCTCCGACACGCCCGCGAACAGGCCCGCGGGCAACTCCAGCCGCCACACCCGCTCCAGCCTGCCTACCTCCGCCAACAGGCTCTCCAGGCCCGGAACACCGAGGCCGGTCCTCAGCCCGGTGAAGCGCGCCCGCCCGCCCCCGGCGGCCGCGCCGTCGGGTCCTTGTTCGTGTCCGCCAACCCCCGTTGGGGCAACGCCGCACTACGCCGAACCGGGTACCCCACATGGTGCGTCGGCGGAAAGGCATGGAGAGGGTGGGATTCCCGTAAAGACGCAGGTCAAGGCGGAGTGGAGGTCACGAACGCCCAGAGTCGGGCAGTGCGTCGTGTTCCTGCTCGACGGCGGGCTCGCCGGAGGAGGGGAGCAGCTGCGGGATGCCGTCGACGATCGGGTAGCGGCGGCGCAGGCGCGGATTGTAGAGAGCGCCCCTGATCTCGTCGAGGATCAGCGGACCCTTGTCGAGCGGGCAGGCGAGGATCTTCAGCAGCGGGTTGTCAGGGTTCATGGCCGGGTTCCTTCGGAGGTGTTGGTGTCCGCGTCGTGTCGCGGCAGGGTGAGCAGGACCGTCAGGGCCAGCACGGTGCCGCCGAGACGCAGTAACAGCCGCAACGGGTCGTCGGGCAGCGGCTCGTCGAACGCGATCGTGCCGCTCACGATGGTGAACACGCAGGTCACCGTCGAGCACACCGGGACGATCAGTGAGGCCCGGCAACGCTGCAGGGCGGTCTGCGACAGCACCAGCCCGCTGACCCCTGTGAACAGCAGAAGGTACGGGTAGGGGGAGGCGAACAGGGCGGGGACAGAGCCCAGGAGGTCCGAGGTGTCCAGATACCCGGAGATGCCCTTGATGGCGAGCGAGCTGACCCCATAAAGCAGACCGACCGCCACCGCGTAGGCCACTCCGGTGGTCGGCTGCCGGTGGCGCCGGCGGGCGCGCCGTTCCGCTGCCCCGTACAGCAGCAGCCCGGCCGCGAGTGCCGGCACGCACAGTCCCAGCAGGATGCCCGCGGGCGCGCTGCGGCTGATCTCCTCGCTGGTCTCGTACAGCGAGGCCACCACCATCACCAGCGCCAGACCGATGACGGCCACCGCACGCCGCTCACGCCCGGAGGGGCGCTCACCGAGCACTACCGACGAGAGCACCAGCAGGAGGACCAGACCGGACAGGAACAAGCCCTGGGCAGCGGCGATCGGCAGTGTGCGGTAGACGGCCAACTGGGCGGCGAACCCCAGGGCCAGCGCCATGGCCCCGCAGATCCACAAGGGTCTGCCGGCCAGCAGGAGCAGGACTCGGCCCGGCTGTGCGGCGCTCAGCGGCGGCATGCCGGCCAGCGCCCGCTTCTCCAGGACGAAGCCGGTGCTGTACAGGACGTTCGCCACCAGCGCGGCGGCCACACCCCACACCACGGGCTACACCTTCCTCGCGTGTACGAGGAGGATGGAGGCGAGGGACGGCAGCCCACAGGCCAGGCGGTCCAGCGGGCGGAGCGGGCGCGGCACTCCGTGGAACGGCGCACCGGCGACCGTCACCACCCGGAACCCTGACGCCGCCACGAACTCGCGCAGCGCCCGCGCCGTGTACAGCCGCAGATGGCCCGCCACTTCGCTGCCCGGTCTGCCGTGGATGCGGCGCAGACTCACCTCTGAGAACACCGGCTGGACTCCGGCGAGCAGCAGCCCGCGGTTGTACCAGGCGGCGAGGTTCGGCGTGGAGAGCATCAGATGCCCCCCGGGGCGCAGCACCCGGTGCAGTTCGTCGAGGGCACTGTCGGGGTCGACGAGGTGCTCGACGACCTCGCTGAACAGCACGGCGTCGGCGCTGCCGGAGGCGAAGGGCAGTCCACTGCCGGTCAGGTCGCCGCGGACGACCTGGCTCAGGCGCGGCGCCGCCCGGCGCAGCGCGTCCTGCGACCAGTCCATCCCCACGATGCGGTGCCCGTCCAGTACGCGGGCGGCGGTCGCGCCCGCCGAGCCGTCCCCGCAGCCCACGTCGAGCACGGTCGCGGCCGGGCGGCCGGGCCCCACGGGCCCGAGCGCATCGGCCAGCATCCGGGCCTGGCGCAGTGTCCGGGCTTCCCCGGAGGCGACGGGAACGGTGGGGTTCTCGTAGAAATTGCGCAGCCCGGGGACGGGCGTCGTCGGCGAAGACGCGGGCACCTCGGGCGATGTCAAGGCGGCGGAGCCGGTGGGTGAGGGGGTCATGATGGCCTCTTGTGGTTCTCCCCGGCGGAGCGGGCTCCACCCGGTGTCGGGTCCGAATGCGGTGCGTCGCGGCCGTACAGCCCGCCGGGTCGGCACGGCTCCCTCCGAACGCCGGGCGCACCCGCGTCCGGCGCGGTGGCGTCCGGAGCGGTGGCGTCGCCTTCCGGAGCGTCGGCTTCCGGCCTGAAATCCTCAGCGTTCGACCGGGCCAGGGTGGCGTCTGACGTCGTCGAGAAGGACTGAGCGAACAAATGGGCCAGGTGCGCGCCCGACGCGTCACGCAGCAGCGCCCGCGACCAGCGCAGCGTCACATGCAGTCGCCCGCCGGTGGAAGCCGCCGCAACGCTCAGCCCGCGCGGCATCCGCGCCGGTGCGGAGAACCACACGGCTGTCGCCCGGCCGGCGTCGCCGAAGTCGAGGGCGTACGGCACGCGTCCGATGTTGGTGACCAGCGCCGTCGACGTCCAGGGCGCCGCCGCCCGCCGCGCGCCCCGGGTGAGCGCGCCCCGGAACCCGACCGGCAGTGGCAGTGCGGTCAACAGGCTCGCCCCGGGCCCCAGTGGCGCACCGTGGGAGGCCTTGAGCTCGCGGGTTCGCCCAGCGGTGGTGCGCAGCAACCGGACCACGGCTGCCAGATCCGGCCGCTCACCGAGCAGCAGGCCCGTGTCGCGCGGGTCCTCGGAGGTCATGGCCACTTCGACGAGCCGGGTTCCGTTCCCCATCGGCATCTCCCTGCCGCGCGGACGGTCGTCGACGGGCATGGTGATCCGCACCGGACCGGCCGGCCGCCCCTGCGAGACGTTCCACCGGCCCACCATCATTGACGCGGCGACCAGCAGTTGGTCGTTGACGGTCCAGTGAGGGGGGCCTCCGGTCCGCGCCACAAGTCGCGGAACAGGAAGTTCCGCTTGCAGCATGCCGTTGCCCACGGCACCGGCGCGCACCGGCGCGGGGCGGGAGTCCGGCGCGACCCGTACGGGCCGCGCGCCTACCGCACGGCCGGTGCCGCCGCTCGCGCTCGGGGCCCGACCCGAGCGGCCCGGCCGAACCGGCCCGGGGACCGGGACAGCGGCCACGCCGGCGTACTGTTCAGCGGTCGTGGCGAGCACCCTCAGCCCCGAGGGGGCGTCGAGCGCCGTGTGATGCACCGTCAGCAGCAGCACGGTCCAGGTCTTCTGCGAAGGCCCACCGCCCACCGACGGCTCACCGGTGGCCGTTTCCCCGTGGACCTCGACGACTTCCAGGCGCATCGGCGGCGACAGGGTGAGCGACGGGCATTCCGTCAGGGCCCGGGCCCGGGCCTGCGCCAACGCGCCGGGGCCCCGCCCCGCGAAGCTCACCGGGTCGCCGTCCGGTTCGCCGGTCAGCTCCCACGCGAAGAACCTCCGGTGCCGGCGGCCGGGCACTTCACGCATCAGCACCCTCGGATGGGTCAGCAACGCCCGCCGGAACGCGGTCCGCAGCCGTGCCGGGTCCAGCCGTCCGGGCAGGTGGACCTCGATGTGTACGGTCTCCGGTTCGTCGTCACTGAGGCAGTGCCGCGACACCTCGTCGATGGTCGGAAAGGGAATCCGGACCCCGCCGGGAGGGGTTGCGGTCCCCCGCCCGGCGGTGGTCCACGGCGAGATCACGAGGGGCCACCGCCGACCGGCTCCCGACGGGGCGGCTCGGGCCGGTCCCCGTCGTCGGTGTTTCCCTGCCGGGCCGTGACCACCGGTCCGGCTTCCGGCGCGTCAAGGCCGTCGTCGTCTTCACGCCCGGCGGCCTCGGACGCCGGGCTTACCGCCGTCACCAGGGCGGCAGACAGGGCCACCAGCGCCAGTACCTGCGCGAAGCCGCTGAACGCGCCGTGCCCGCCGGCGACCGGCTCCCCGGCGCCGACGGCCGCGACGATGCCGGCTCCGGCCATCGCCGCCGCCGCGGTCGGCACCAGGACAGCCGGCCGGAACCGCGCCGCCACGGCGAGTACGGGCACCACCAGGGCCAGCGGCCCCGCCGCCACCGCGACGACCGCGGTCAGCGCCAGCGTCCCGAGCACCATCCCCGGGGCTGCCGGCTCGGGCAGCTGCTCGTCGGTTCCACCGGCGTTGCGCCTGCGGCCCACGAAGGCCAGGGCGACGAGCGCGAGGAGCGCGATCGCGCCGCCGATCAAGGCCGCCCGGTACGGCCCGGAGGGCTCGAACTCCAGGTTCACCGTGCCGGACGCCCCGGCCGGGATCAGCCAGGCCTGCTGCCAGCCGTCGAGACGCACCGACTCCAGCTCCGTGCCGTCCAGGGTGGCCTTCCAGCCGTCGTTGGCGTTCTCGTAGGTCTGCAGGTACGCGGCCTCGCCGGAGCCGGCCGACACCGAGACGGTCCGGCTGTCGTCGGTCCACTTGGTGACGGTGGCCTCGCGCCCCGCCGCTCCCGCCATCTCCTGCACGGTGCCTCGGGTCAGGGTGACGTCGGTGATCGCCAGCGGGCCCGCGTCACCCGCCTCCACCGCGTGATCGCCGGGCGGGAGTTCCAGGGTGCCGTCCTTCTCCTCCCCTGCGCAGAGTGCGACGGTGACGGGACGCCGCTCGGTGAGGTCCCGGACGAATCCGGAGGCCTTCGTCTTGTGCAGGACACCGCCCACCGCGAGGTCCGGGCCCTCGCCGCACGGCAACGAGAAGCGCGCGGACGGCTTCGGACGCGGCACCCGCAGATCGGCCAGTGCGGGAACATGGACCTCACTCAGCCCGACCGGCACCTGCAACTGCGCGTCCGCCACCGGATTGTGAACGGTGAGCGGGGCGACCCTGCTGATGACGATGTCGAGCCGGTTCGTCTCGATCTCCGGGAAGCGGACCCGCCCGTTCTCGTCCACGTCAGCCGTCGCGGCGCCGTGCGGGGAGCTGATCAGCACCTGCTCCGGCCGGGTGGACACCCCGCCCGCCGGCGCGAGGATGATCTCGTCGATCTTCTCCTTCTTGGGCCAGCTCAGATGGACGACCGGCCGGTCACCCGCGATCCAGGCGGTCGTCAGATCGCCGTCGACCAGGTTGCGGGCGCTGAGTGACATGCCGTTGCGGCTGGTGGAGTCCACGGAGGCCGTCAGCCGGTTCTTCGATCCGGGAGCCGAACGGTCGAGCAGTTCGTCCAGCGGGCCGCCGGGGACGGCGACGGCTCGGGCCGACACCTTGTATTCGCCCGTCTCCTGGGTGCTGAACCGCCGGTGCAGTCCCACCTCGGCCGATACCGGCGACAAGCCGCCCGCGTCGGTTCCGCGGTGCAGGGAGTACACGCTCGCCGCCGCGTCGGTGCGCTCCGCGTCGGCAGGCAGCACCAGCATGCGCGTCACCTGCACGTCCGGGATCGACACCTCGGAGAAACCGGCCCCGGACAGGCCCGGCCGCGCCTGCTGGGCCGCAACGATGCTGATCTTCATCCAGGAGGCCTCGCCGGAGGGCGCCTTGACGGTCTGCGGAAGGCCGTTCGTCTGCAGCGGGCTTTCGGCCGAACCGCGGTCGGTCTCGATCCGCACCCGCGTGGGCGCCGCGCGCATGCCGTCGCCCGCCAGGGGCGTCAGCTGGATGGAGGCGGGGATGCCGGTCGGCCGGGAGAAGTCCACCTTGAGCCACTGTCCGACCGGCTTGCCCGGGCTGCCCTCGGCCCACGCGGTGTCCGGGTTGCCGTCGAAGGCGTTCGCCGGGTCGTACTGCGGCAGGTGGAACAGCCAGTTGCCACTGCTGGAAGCCGTCACGGACTCGGCGCCGCGCAGCACCGCCGTCGTCTGATGACCGGTTCCCTCCGACGGCAGGATCTGCTTGGGCTTCTCGCCCGGGTTCTGCAGGCTGCCGGAGTGATTGCGCTCGTCCGCGGTGTACGTGTACGAGGTGTTGTTGTTGACCAGGCCGAACCGGGTGTCGGCTCGCCGCAGCCCGTCCGCGACCGCCTTCACCGGTGCGATGACGCCCTTGGGAAGTCCGTCCCCGGCCAGTACGGCCGGCCGGTCGGTCATCGAGGGATCGGCGGACAGCTGGAGCAGCGCCTCGGGTCCGCCACTGACCACGGCCGTGTCGGCCACGGCCGACACACCGACCCTGTCGGGCCGCCTGTCGCGGTCCTGCGGCTGATAGATCTCCACGGCCTGGAGTTGCGGGTAGAGCCCCTGCACCTGCAGCGGGGTGTCGGCGGCGATGCGCCCTCCGGTCACCAGTGGGCCGAACGCGGCGACCTTGCGGTAGCCGGACAACTCCAGGGTCCGCTTCACCGTCTGCGGCGGGACATATCCGATCTGGTCGGGGTCGAGGTCGTTGCGGACGACCACCTCGTGCATGCCGGCCCGTGCCAGGTACGCCTGAAGGCCCGGAACCTCGGTGCCGGACAGCAGCGCCTGCTCGACTGCGTCCGTCATACGACGTGCGCCGGGCGTACCGAAGGGGACGAAGTCGCGCTGCCCCCAGGGGGTTTCGGCCAGCACGTCGAACGGCTGGTCGATGGGGGAACCCCAGGTGTAGATGCCGTGCGCCGTCGCCGGTACCACCAATGCCCGGCTGTTCGGGGCGTTGTCCCCCAGCCAACCGGCGGCCTTCTCCCAGTGGGTGGGCAGTTTGGTGAACGCCCCCGGCTGCAGGATCGAGCCGTTGACGTAGGGCAGTGCCAGACCGGGCAGTACCAGCACCGCCACGGCCGCGGGCGCCCAGCGGCGAGCGGGAAGTGCGCGTGAACCTCTGCTCACGGACAGCACGGCCGTCAGGTGGGCCAGTCCGAGGGCGAGCGCGAGGGCCAGTCCCGGCTGGAACTTGTAGATGTTGCGGAACGGCTTCAGCGCGCCGTTCAACCAGTCCTGGACGACACCGTGGAACGGACCGCCGAAGGCGCCGCCGTACCCGGCGAGGGTGATCAGGACGACGGCCAGGACGGTCAGCAGCAGCCAGCGGCGCTCCGGCAGGTCCCGGCGGGCAAGGCCTGCCAGTCCCAGCGCCGCGGCGAACGCCGAACCGAGGATGGTGAGGACGGAGGTCGCGACGGCCCAGCCGGCCGGCAGCCATGCCTCACCGAAGTTCAGATAGGCCACCCAGTTGCCGGCGCCGCGCAGCAGCTCGGTCGCGGACATGGTGGCGGTGGTGGTGTCGGCCTGCTCGACGTACGGCATGAAGTTCTCGCCGTGGACGGCGAGCAGGAGCAGCGGCACCACCCACCACACGGTGGCCAGCACGACGCCCGGTATCCACCAGCCCAGCAGCGCGCGCCGGCGCCGGCCGGGCGGACGGCTGAGCAGGTAGAGACCCACGGGCAGCAGCGCGGCCAGCGTCGAGGCGGCGTTCACCCCACCCATGAAGGGGATCAGCAGGGCCGAACGTGCCGCAGCCACCCGGGGGCTCAGCGCCGCGGAGGTCAACGGCAGCAGCACCCAGGGCAACAGGGCACCGGGCAGCGCGGCGGCGGAGGTCGATCCGATGACGATCGTGAAGGTGGGCCACAGCGCGTACACCACCGCCCCGAGCAGCCGGGTCGCGGGTGTACCCACGCGCAGCCGTTCGGCGAGCCTGAGCGCGCCCCAGAAGGCGACGGCCACAATGATCGACAGCCAGAGCCGCTCGGCCAGCCATATCGGCACCTGCAGGAAGTCCATGAACGCGTAGTAAGGGAGCGCCGGGAAGGCGTAGCCGATGTACTGGTTGGCTATACCACCGAGACCCACATTGCCGTTCCACAGCGAACCGAGGTCGCCGAGGAAGCGCTGCGGATCCAGGGCGACGCCGAGTTTGGTCTCGAACGTCATCCTCCCCGGGGAAACCGCGATGAAGGACACCAGCACGACGGCCCAGAAGCCGAACAGCAGGCGTCGTCCGCGCGGGGCCTCGGACGCCCCGGACGGCGTCGGGCCGGGCTGCGGCGCCCGGGTGGGCGCCTGGACCGTAGTGGTCATGACCGTTCCTCGCTTCGCTTGCTCATGGGCTTCGCCTGAGAATCAGGAGCAGATTCCAAGTGGCGATCTCGCGGAGTCCCGGCACCCGGGTGATCATGCTCGCGAGGAATGGCCAGTAACGGGACCGCGCCGTGACGACCTGCACGTCGTCGCGGCCGCGGACGTGCCGCAGGGTGGGACCGATGTGGACGGGGAACAGGTTCTCGCCGACGGTGTGCTTGGCCTCGCGGCCGGTGCGCCGTTCGTAGCGTGCGCGGGCCCGATCGGCTCCGAGGTAGTGCCACGGCGCACTCTCGTGACCTCCCCAGGGGGAGAGCCAGTTGGTGAACGACAGGTAGATCAGTCCGCCGGGACGGGTGACCCGCGCCATCTCGCTGATGAACGTCTGCGGGTCCGCCACGTGCTCCAGCACATTGGACGAGAAGCACACGTCAGCCGCACCGTCGGCGAGCGGCAGCAGATAGCCGTCGGCGAGCACCGCGTCCTCGGTGACCCGGCCACGGGCGCTCAGCTCCCGCAGGTCGGGCTCGAAGAGGTAGCTCTGCGCACCACAGCGGCGGAACTCCTCGGTGAAGTGGCCGCTGCCGCCGCCGATGTCGACGACGATCTTGCCGGGCAGGTCGATGTGGCGTGCCACTTGTGCGACCGAGTCACGGGCCAGCAGGGTGTAGCACCGCTCGGGATCGCTCTGTTCGCGCATGAACGCCCGGAAGAGGGCAGCCGATCGCTTCAGCGACGGATCCTTGAACGCGCGTTCGGTGATCTCGGACATGGCCGCTCACCTGCCGCGTCTCGGGGCGGCGGCGAGCGCCGCGGCCTCGGCGGCGACCGCCTGGAACTGACGGACCGTCGCGCTCCAGCGGAAGCGCTGGGCGCGATGCGCGGCGGCACGTCCCATGGCCGCGCGCCGGTCGGCACTGAGGGACAGGGCGCACCACGCGGCGGCGAACGAACTCTCGCCCCCGGCCAGCACCCCGGTCTCTTTGTCCTCGATGGAGTCGCACAGGCCGGGTATGTCGAAACCGATCGCGGGGGTGGCCCGCGCGGCTGCCTCGGTCACGACCAGCCCCCACCCCTCGACGAGGGAGGGGTGCAGCAGGAGCCACGCCTCGCACATCAGCCGGTGCTTCTCGGCCTCCGACACCCGGCCGGCGAACGTCACAGCGGGGCCGGCCATGGCTTCCAGCCGCTCCCGTTCGGGGCCGTCGCCCACGATGACGAGCCTGCCGCCGGTGACGGGGCGGACCCGCTCCCACAGGCGTAGGAGCAGGTCGATGCGCTTGTACTCCACCAGCCGACCGACGGCCAGGAACAGCGGTTCCTTCGCCTCGGGCAGCAGCGGGCCGGGGTCCTCGACGCCGTTGTTGACGATCCGGATGCGGTCCGCGGCCACGCCGATGTCGCGCAGCTCGGAGGCAGTCGACTCGGAGACGGCCACCATCAGGTTGTCGCGGTGCGTGGTTGCCAGCGCCCAGTGCTCCAGCCTGCGGCCGAGCCGGGCCGCCGGACCCGGGTAACGCATCTGCCAGAGATCAGTGTGTACATGGTTGACCAGGCACAACGTCGGTCCGCGGTGCCACAGCGGCGCCAGGTACGGCATGCCGTTACATACTTCGACCAGCAGGTCGCAGTCGCCGACCTCGCGGGCGAAGGTCGTTCTGGCGCGCAGGAAGTGACCTGCGTCGCTTCCCGCGGAGACCACCCGGTAGGGGCGTTCGGCGGCCGGGCCGCCGCACAGGAGCGTGACCTCGTGGCCGCCGGCGGTCAGGCCGTCGGCTATCCGGTCGATGAGCAGTTCCGAGCCGCCGGAGGCCTGGTTGCCCAGGTCACGGCGGGCGAGGAAGGTGATCCGGCGCGGCAGGGGCGCCAGGGTGGATGCGTGCGGGTCAGCGGCGAGCGAGTCGGTGACTCGGCTGGCGGTGCGGGTTTGAGCGGGGACGGAAACGGAGTCCTTCTGACCGGGGGTCAGAGCGGAGGCGCGCTGGGGCATAGGTGTGCTCCAACTCGGCGGCTGCGGGGGCAGACGGGTGAGGGGTTGCCGGGCTTCCGGGATGAAGCGCTGGGCTGGCTCGTTGTGCGGATACTGCGGGTACTGCGGTACCGGACCTGGGCGTGGGGTGGATCTGTCAGCACCGGCGCGGCGGCCGGGGACTCGTGGGGGGTGGGAGCCGACTCGAACTGGGAACACTGGGCTTACTCAGGGGTAACGTCAGTGTTGGTTCAAGCGACTCGTTCCGGCTACGCTCGCCGGTGACAAGTTCGGGCTATTCGACAACCCGTTTTCATCACTCTGCTGAGTGTTCCGGCTGTCGACGGCCGCGGATCACCAGCACAGCGCCGGCGGCGGCGAGCAGACCGCCCGCGATCCCGCCCCCAAGCGGCGCGGTCTCGCCGAGCAGCTTCAGCCGGCTGCTGTCCTCGGAGGCAAGCTTCACCTGCTCGCGCCGGGTCGCCTCGGTGAACTCCAGCCGCTTGCTGGACAGCAGGGTGACCGCATCCTTCTGCGAACCCGGGGCCCGCAGCGTCTTCGTCGGCGCGATCAGCGCATTCATGATCCGGCCCGTGCGCCGGTCCACGGTCAGCTCGATCCCCGCGTTGGAGTACCACTCCTCGGCCAGCACCTGACCCGGCCCCGGACTGCGCACCAGTGCGCCGGGCACCTGACGGGTGCCGATCGCGGTGGCCTCGACGGTGCCGACGAAGCGGTAGCCCTCGTGCCCGTCGATCTCGACGTCCCCGTCGAACTTCAGCGGCACGGTGGCACCCAGGGTGCTGTCCCACCAGGCGTAGGTGCGCTTCTCGACGTCGAACGGGAACTTCAGGTAGGCCTCGCCCTCGAACTCGGGCTTCTCCTCGCAACAACGCACCGGCAGGTTCGTCCGGCGGTCGGTCACCCAGCGTTCGGTGGTCCACTGCAGGGATTTCCGCGGGTCGGCCAGCGGCAGCGTCTTCGGCGTGTCGATCTGTGTCGACACGTCCCAGATCGCGTTTCCGCTGCGCTCGCCGCCGGCGACGTCCCCCAGCACCCGGCGGGTGATCGTTATCGTCTGGTCACCCACCGTGGAGACGGACTCGGTGTCGAAGTAGCTGCCCTGGCCCGTGAAGACCGTCGTGGAGTTCACATCGGTCGGCGTGCGCTTGGCACGCGGCTCCACGTACCAGACGAGCAGTTGACTGAGCACCAGCAGAAAGACTCCGGCACCCAGCAGAATCAGGGACAAAAGTGATGTGGAACGGCGCATGCGGGTACTCCGATACGGGCGCGATATGCGGGGGTGGTTCATGGGCCGTGCGGGAAGGGTTCGCACGCACGGATTTCAGCGTCCGGGGCGAGAAATGGCTTACCCGGGAGTAACAGTGCCTGTGGACGGCGAAATTAGGCGGAGCTTGACCACCTGTCAATGCACTCGCATACTGACCGCGCCGGACCGGGCCGGCGCGCTGGGTGACAGACCTCATCGACTGAGAGGCCGATCATCCTCATGTCCAGACTGCTCGCCGCCTTCCTGACCTGCGTCGCCTCCGCCGTTCTGGCCGCAGGCGCCGCATTCGGAATCGTCGCCGCTCTCGACGCCACACCCGAGCAGCAGAATGTGCCGCTCGTCACGTTCCCCGACCCACCCGCCGACGGGGTGTCCAGCACGCCGCGCCCCGGGGCGGGCTAGGTTGGAGAATGCAGGCTGGCTGACCGAGCGGCATATGGACCGGTACATCCAGGAGCAGGCTGTGGGAGCGTCGTCAGCGTGGCACGACGTGCCACGAGAGCGGATTCAGCGGTTCGCCGACCGCGCCCTGGAGCAGGTCCCCGAACTGGCACAGGACATCCTCGCCGCGATCCGACGGGAATATCCGGGTCTGGCGTTCATCCCCGACGAGTCCGGAGAGCCGAAGGCCCTAGTGGCGATCCGGCACGCGCTGGAGCTCTTCGTGGAGCAGCTGACCACGGGGTCCGACCGGCCGCGCGCCCTGCCCGAGATGTTCCAGGACTTCGGGCGCGGGGAGGTCACGCACGGGCGCAGCCTGGACTCCTTGCAGGGGATCTACCGGCTGGGCGTGCGCCTTTCCTGGCGACGCATGGCGGAGATCGGCCAGCAGGTCGACATCCCGCCCTCGGCCATGTACGAACTCGCCGAGTCCGCCTTCGAGTACCTCGACGTCATGGTGGCCCAGTCGGTACGCGGCTACGCCGAGGCCGTCGCCCGCCACGCCGGAGAACGGCTGCGCCTGCAACGACTTCTCGTCGATCTCCTGCTCACCGAGCACCGCACGGATCCGTCCGTCTTCCTCGCCGACCGCGCGGCCGACGTGGGCTGGCAGCTGCCCGAGAAGGTGGCGGTGGCCGTGCTGCTTCGCCCTGCCCTGGAGACTGTCGCCCCTGCCGTGGGCGACGAGGTGCTGCTCGACATGGAGGGCGAGCAGCCGCGCCTGGTCGTGCCGGACCCGGACGCCCCCGGACGCACGGACCTGCTGCACCGGGCGGTGGCCGGTTGGTCCGGCGCGATCGGCCCGTCGGTTCCCCTGGCGGAGGCCGTCACGTCTCTGCGCTGGGCGGAGGCCGCCGTCGGGATGATCGAGCAGGGCCTGCTGCCGCGAGGGCGGCTCCTGCACTGCGGCGAGCACGTCGAAGCCCTGGTACTGCTGCCTGCGGGGGAGTTGATCGACGATCTGGCGCGGCGGCGGGTGGCGCAGCTGGACCGGTCCGTCGGCCCGGCGCACGCCCACCGTCTCGCCGAGACCCTGCTGGCCTGGCTGGAAACGCGGGGTGGCGCCCCGGAGGTGGCCGCCCGGCTCGGAGTCCATCCGCAGACCGTGCGCTACCGGCTGAAACAGCTCCGTGAGATGTGGGGCGAGGACCTGGACGATCCGGACCGCCGCTTCGAACTGGAGCTGGTGCTGCGTACCCGTCGGCTGCGCGGAGACCTCGCCCCACCGCCTGACTGATCCTGTGGCGAGGCTGAGGACTGCCCGGCGCCTCGCGCCTGGCAGCGTCAGGGCGCCGCAACGTGAGGCGAAGGGACGGCCGGCCCCAGGGCGATATCGATCAGCTCAGAAAACTCAACCGGACCCGCCGCTCCGCGTTGTCCTTGTTGGTGTCCACCAGGCACACCGACTGCCACGTGCCCAGCTCCAGCCGCCCGCCGATCACCGGGAGCGTCGCGTGTGGCGGGACGAGGGCCGGGAGGACGTGGTCCCGGCCGTGGCCCGGGCTGCCGTGGCGGTGCTGCCAGCGGTCGTCGGCCGGCAGCAGGGTGTGCAGCGCGGCCAGCAGGTCGTCGTCGCTGCCGGCGCCGGTCTCGATGACCGCGATGCCGGCTGTGGCGTGGGGGACGAAGACGTTGAGGAGTCCGTCCCCGCCGTCCGCGTTCTCCGCGAGGAAGCGCTCGCAGGCGTCGGTCAGGTCGGTGACCGTCTCCTGTGATCCGGTGCCGATGGTCAGGGTCGTGGTGGTGAAGGTTCCGGGCATGGCTCCATCCTCTCGTCCGTACGCGGATACCCGCAGCCGCGGCGCCACGGGAAGATCCATGCCGTCCCGCCTGTTGGTAGAAACGTGAACGACTTCGTGGCTCGGGAACGGGCGGCTCGGGAAGTGGACGTGGTGGTCGTCGGCGCGGGGCAGGCCGGGCTGTCCGCCGCGTACCACCTGCGGCGTGCCGGTCTGGTGCCGGACCGGGACTTCGTGGTGCTGGACCACTCCCCCACGCCCGGCGGCGCCTGGCAGTACCGCTGGCCCTCGCTGACGTACGGCAAGGTGCACGGCATGCACGCGCTGCCGGGCATGGAGCTGACCGGGGCCGACGACACGCGGCCCTCCTCCGAGGTGATCGGCGCCTACTTCGCCGCCTACGAGGAGCGCTTCGGTCTGCGCGTGCACCGGCCGGTACGGGTCGCGGCCGTCCGCGAGGGGGACGGCGGACGGCTGGCGGTCGAGACCTCGGAGGGGATCTGGTCGGCCCGCGCCCTGATCAACGCGACGGGAACCTGGGACCGACCGTTCTGGCCGCGCTATCCGGGCCAGGAGACCTTCCGCGGACGTCAGCTGCACACCGCGGACTACCCGGGTCCGGCCGCGTTCGCCGGCCGGCGCGTGGTCGTCGTCGGCGGCGGGGCGTCCGGGACGCAGCATTTGATGGAGATCGCCGAGGTCGCGGCCGCAACGACGTGGGTGACCCGGCGGCCCCCGGTGTTCCGCGAAGGGCCGTTCGACGAGGACGCGGGCCGCGCGGCGGTCGCGCTGGTCGAGGAGCGCGTACGGCGCGGGCTGCCGCCGCGGAGCGTCGTGTCCGTGACGGGTCTGCCGCTGACCGACGCGGTCCGGCGGGCCCGGGAGTCCGGGGTGCTGGACCGGCTGCCGATGTTCGACCGGATCACACCGACCGGGGTCGCCTGGGACGACGGGCGGAGCGTGGACGCCGATGTGATCCTCTGGGCGACGGGCTTCCGGCCGGTGATCGACCATCTCGCTCCGCTGCGCCTGCGCGAGCCGGGCGGCGGCATCCGGGTGGAGGGCACCAGGGCCGTACGGGACGCCCGGGTGCACCTCGTCGGCTACGGGCCCTCGGCCTCGACGATCGGCGCCAACCGGGCCGGGCGGGCCGCCGTACGGGAGATCCGCCGGCTGCTGGAGCGCGAACCGGCGCTGGTCTGACGGGCGGCGGCGCGCGGCCCGTCAGCCGCCCGCGGCCCGCGACTCGGCGCGTACGGCGTTGAACTCCGCGACGTTCCGCTGGTGTTCCTCGTAGCTGCCGGTGAAGCGGGTGTCGCCGGGCCGCACGGTCACGAAGTAGAGCCAGTCGCCTGCCGACGGGGCGACCGCGGCGTGCATCGCCTCCTCCCCCGGGTTGTCGATCGGGGTGGGCGGCAGTCCTTGGCGCTCGTAGGTGTTGTAGGGGCTCTGCAGGCGGGTGTCGGCGGTCGTGGTGTCCAGGGAGCTGCGGCCGAGGGCGTAGTTGATGGTCGAGTCCATCTGCAGCGGCATGCCCTGGGCGAGCCGGTTGTGGATGACGCGGGCGACCTTGCCCATGTCGTCGGCGGTGTCGGCCTCGGCCTGCACGATGCTGGCGACGTTCACCGCCTCGTGCGGGGTCAGTCCGACGCGCCGGGCGCCGCCGGTGACGCGCTCGGTGCCGAAGCGCTGCTTGGCGGTGTTGACCATGAAGCTGAGCAGGCTCGCCGGGGTGGTCGTCCCGTCGACGACGGGATACGTGGCGGGGAAGAGGTAGCCCTCCGGATTGCCCTTGGCGTCGGCCGGGAGGTTCAGCTTCGCCGTGCCGGCCGCTTTCCCGGTGGTCCCGGCGGGGACTCCGAGCGCCTTGTCGACGGCGGCGTAGACCTGCGTGGCGCGCCAGCCCTCGGGAATGACCAGCATCTTCGGGGGCGGCGGAGGCGGCGGCTCCTGCTTCCGCGGCTCGGGGGTCAGCAGCGGGACCAGGACGGCGGCTGCCGCCGCCAGGGCCAGGGCGCTCGTCAGCAGCACGAGCCGCCCGCGGCGCGTCAGGCGGGGGCCGCGTCCGGACCGTCCGGGCGGCGGGGCCTCGTTCGTCATACGGGCACGCTAACCGGGACATGTGCGCCGATCCGGGAGCCGACCGGCGGCGACACGGCATTCGCACCCGTCCGCTCTCGGACGAATGCCCACGCGAACAAACGAACGCTCGCGCGGCTGTTCGCCCGAATGTGTGGTCGTACCGCTTCCGGTCCCCCAACTCGCTCTGGAACCAGGATGCTTACGATGCGCAAGCGACGGGCTGCGGACCGCGACTGCGCTGTCCCAGCACAGAGCACCACGTATCAAGGAGAACGCACCACCATGAACTTCCTCACCGACCTGCTCGCCGGCATCGTCCACTTCGTCGGCTGGCTCGTCTGACGTTCGTCTCCACCGCGCGCCGCCGTTCCCCGTCCCACGGGAGCGGCGGCGCCGTCGTGTGCGGCGGCGGTCCCTGCGGACACGGGCGCGCCCCGCTCAGGAGGCTGCGGGGGCGAGCTGGGCGTCGCGGTGCACCAGGGCGGCATAGCGGCCGCCCTGGTCGAGGAGCTGCTGGTGGGTGCCGCGCTCGACCATGCGCCCGCCGTCGAGCACGACGATCTGGTCCGCGTCCCTGACCGTGGAGAGCCGGTGGGCGATGGTGATGGTGGTGCGGCCGCGGGAGAGCGACTCGATGGCCTGCTGCACCGCGTGTTCCGTACGGGTGTCGAGGGCACTGGTCGCCTCGTCGAGGATGAGGACCGGCGGGTCGCGCAGGATGGTGCGGGCGATGGCGAGCCGCTGCTTCTCGCCACCGGAGAAGCGGTGGCCCCGCTCGCCGACCAGGGTGTCGTACCCGTCCGGCAGGGCGGCGATGTGGTCGTGGATCTGCGCGGCACGGGCGGCGGCCTCGATCTCCTCGGCCGTGGCGTCCGGCTTGGCGAAGCGCAGATTGTCGGCGACGGAGGCATGGAAGAGATACGTCTCCTGGGCGACGACCCCCACGGCCCGCGCGAGAGTCGCGAAGTCCAGCTCCCGCACGTCGACACCGTCGATGGTGACCCGGCCGCCGGTCACGTCGTACAGCCGGGGGACGAGGCAGCTGAGCGTGGACTTGCCGGAGCCGGTGGGGCCGACCACCGCGAGCGAGCCGCCGGCGGGGACGGTGAGGTCGATGCCGTCGAGGGTCGGCCGCTCCTGCGCCGGGTCGTAGGCGAACTCGACCTTCTCGAAACGGACTTCGCCCCGGATCTTGTCGAGCGGCACGGGCTGCGCCGGCTCGGTGATGTCGACCGGTAGATCGAGGTACTCGAAGATCCGCTGGAAGAGGGCGAGCGAGGTCTGCATCTGCACGCCGGTGGAGAGCAGGCTCACCGCGGGCCTGAACAGGCCCTGTTGGAGGGAGACGAAGGCGACGAGCGTGCCGATGGAGATCGCGGGGCCGCCGGACTGGATCGCGAAGCCCGCGGCCCAGTAGATCAGGGCGGGCATGGCGGCCATGACGATCCCTATCGTCGACATCCGCCAGCGGCCGGCCATGCTGGAGCGCACCTCGAGGTCGACGAGGCGCTCCGACTCCTCGGCGAAGGACCCGGTGAGGGAGTCGGCCCGGCCCATCGTGCGCCCGAGGAGGATGCCGCTGACGGACAGGGACTCGGTGACGGTGGCCGCCATGGCGGCCATCTGCTTCTGCCGCTGTGTGGTGATCTTCTTCCGCTCGCGGCCGACCCGGCGGCTGATCCAGACGAACAGCGGCAGCAGGGCGAGCGAGACGACGGTGAGCCGCCAGTCCAGCGCGAGCATCGCGACGACGGTGGCGACGACCGCCGTGAGGTTGGAGACCAGCGAGGTGGCCGTGGAGGTCACGGTCGCCTGCATGCCTCCGATGTCGTTGGCGATGCGGGACTGGACCTCGCCGGTGCGGGTCCTGGTGAAGAAGGCGAGCGACATCCGCTGCAGCTGGGCGTAGACCCCGGTGCGCAGGTCGTGCATGACGCGCTGGCCCACGGTCGTGGAGATGAACGTCTGGAGCACACCGAAGACGCTGGTCATCACGGCCGTGGCGATCATCCCGAGGGCGAGCAGGCTGAGCAGCCCGGTCCGCCCCTGCGGGATCGCGGTGTCGAGGATCTCGCGCAGCAGGAACGGCGAGGCGACGGAGACCAGCGAAGATGCGCCGACGAGAAGGCCCACGACGGCGAGCCGGCCCCGGTAGGGCCGGAACAGCCGCAGGATCCGCCGCACCTCGGCGGGCGGCTGGTCGGGGTCCTTGGCCGGTGGTGTCCAGGTGGTGTGTTCGGGCCGCAACGGTCTCCTCGGGCAGGGCGGTACGAGCATCGGGAGCCTAGCCCATTGTTACCTGCATTCACAATGAACAAGGTCCTGATATTGTTCCCGCATGAGCACCCCCGACGCCGACGGCCTGCTGGCCGAGCAGTTGCTCCGGCTGACCCGCCGGCTCCACCGCAGCCAGAAGCGCCAGCTCGAATCGGCCGACATAGCGATCACGCCCGCCCAGTCACGACTGCTGCGCACGGTCGCGCACTACGACCGGCCGCCCCGGATGGCGGATCTGGCGGAGCGTCTCGAGGTGGTCCCCCGGGCCGTGACGAGTCTGGTCGACGGACTGGAGGCGGGGGGCCGGGTCCGCCGGGTCGCGGACCCGGCCAACCGCAGGGTGACCCGTATCGAGCTGACCGACACCGGCCGCGCCACGCTGCGCACCCTGCGGGACGCCCGCCGGGCGGCGGCGGAGGACGTGCTGGCCCCGCTCACTCCCGAGCAGCGCGAGGTGTTCGCCGGACTGCTCTCCACGCTGGTCGACAGCCCGGGGCCGCACTGCTGACGGCGTCGCCGGCCAGGAGGCGGGTCCGGCGGCCACGTACCGGGCCGGGAGGCGGACTCGGCGGCCGCCGGATCCGGCCAGGAGGCCCGCAGGAGGCCCCGCGCGGCCCGTAAATCGTTTGCTGCTGCCGGTGCCGGAGCGGGAGGCTGGCAGATCTGTGCCACTCTCCGACGATCTGGGACATCATGCAGATTCGCGACCTTCCGTATGCCGATCCCGGTCTTCCGGACGTCCGGTCCGGACCGAAGTTCCTGCTGTGGCTCGGACGCCGTCAGCTGAACGGCCAACTCCGCTCGCTGTCCTGGGGGATGCTCCACTTCGTCTCCGTCATGGCACTGCCCTACGGGGTCGGCACTGCGGTCCAGGCCGTCGTGGACGGGTCCGGCGGCTCGCTCGCCGTGGCGGGCGGGATCCTCGCCGCCGCCGCGGTCTGCATCGCTCTCGGCGACACCATGCTGCACCGCACGGCCGTCACCAACTGGATCACCGCCGCCGCGCGAGTGCAGCAGCTGCTCATCCGCAAGACCTCGGAACTCGGCTCCGCGCTCACGCGGCGGGTCGCCGCCGGTGAAGTCGTGGCGGTTTCCACCGGTGACGTGGAGAAGATCGGCTGGTTCGTGGAGGCGGTCTCCCGTTTCCTCGCCGCCGCGCTGACCGTCGTGGTCGTCTGCGTCGGTCTCGCGGTCTACCAGCCGGCCCTCGGCGTCATCGTCGCCGTCGGCGTACCAATGCTGGCCCTCGGAGTGCTGCCGCTGCTTCCCCGGGCGACCGAACTCGCCGACGTCCAGCGGGAGAAGGCGGGCCGCGCCACCGAGCTGGCGTCCGACACCGTGGCCGGCCTGCGGGTCCTGCGCGGCATCGGCGGCGAGGAGCTCTTCCTGAAGCGCTACCGCCGCGCCTCCCAGGAGGTGCGCACGGCCGCCGTGCGCAGCGCCCGGATGTGGGCGGCCATCTCGGCGGTGCAGGTGCTGCTGCCGGGCCTGCTGCTGATCGCGGTCGTCTGGCACGGCCTCGGACTCGTCCGGGACGGCCGGATCGCGGTCGGCGAACTGGTCACCGTCTACAGCGCGGTGATGCTGCTGAGCTATCCGCTGCGGCACTTCGAGGAGATCGCGATGGCGTACTCCTTCTCCCGCCCGTCGGCCCGCCGCGCGGCCCGTGTGCTCTCGCTCGAACGCAGCTCGGGCAGCGCCCAGGAGGCGAACGCCGTCGCCGTGGCGGACTCGGCGCTGACGGGCGACCTGTACGACCCGGCCACCGGTCTACTCGCCCCCGCCGGATCGCTCACCGCCGTCGTCTGCGGCGACCCCGACGCGGCGGGACAGCTCGCGGAACGGCTCGGCGGCCGTCCGACGGACCCGGACGGCCTCCCGTCCGTGCTCCTCGGCGGCGTCGCGCTGGACGGCGTGCCGCTCGCACAGGCCCGTGCGGCGGTGCTGATCCAGGACAAGGACCCGGTGCTGCTCTCGGGCACCCTGGCGGAACTGCTCGACGTACCGGCGTCCGGCCAGGTGGCGGCGGACCGGGCGCTGGCGGCGGCGGAGTGCGGCGACGTGCTCGACGCCCTGGCGCAGGCGTCGCTCGACCACGACCCCATGAGCGCGCCGATCACCGAGCGCGGCCGCTCGCTCTCCGGCGGCCAGCGCCAGCGGCTGGCGCTCGTACGCTCGCTGGTCACGGACCCGGAGGTACTCGTCCTCGACGAGCCGACCTCGGCCGTCGACTCGCACACCGAGGCGAAGATCGCCGACGGCGTACGGAAGCTGCGCTCCGGCCGGACGACGGTCGTGTTCACGTCGTCGCCGCTGCTGCTCGACCGCGCCGAGCGGGTCGTCCTGGTCCACGAGGGCAGGGCCGCGGCCGTCGGTACGCACCGTGAGCTGCTGCACACCGAGCCCCGGTACCGCGCGGTCGTGACCCGCGAGACCGAGGCGGAACAGCAGCTCGTGGGGGCCCAACGCGGAGCCCCGGAAGCCCCTTTCACCAAGGCCGACACCGATGACATCGAGGAGACAGCATGATCGGCCTGGCGCCGCCGGAGTACGATCCGGCCGCCCTGCGCACGGCGACGACCCTGCCCGTGGGCTCGCCGGCGACCGTCCGGGCGTATGTGCGCGAGCTGCTGCGCCGGCACCGCAGGGCCTTCACGGTCCTGGTCGCGGTGAACACGGTCGCCGTCGTCGCCTCGATGGCCGGCCCGTGGCTGCTCGGCTCCCTCGTTGAGCAGGCGGCCGACGGCGCCCGCGATCTCCATCTGGAGCGCACCGTCGCGCTGTTCGCGGGGGCGCTCGTCGTCCAGGCGCTGTTCGTACGGCTGGTGCGGCTGCGCGGGGCGATGCTGGGCGAGCGGATGCTCGCGGATCTGCGCGAGGACTTCCTGGTCCGCTCCGTGGGGCTGCCTCCGGGCGTGCTGGAGCGGGCCGGCACGGGCGATCTGCTCTCCCGTATCACCACGGACATCGACCGCCTCGCCAACGCGATGCGCGAGGCCGTGCCCCAGCTGACGATCGGCGTCTTCTGGATCGTGCTCCTCCTCGGCGGGCTCACCGTGACCGCGCCGCCGCTCGCCCCCGCCGTGCTGGTCGCCGTGCCGCTGCTGGTCGTCGGCTGCCGCTGGTACTTCAAGCGGGCTCCGTCGGCGTACCGCTCGGAGGCCGCCGGTTACGCGGCCGTGGCGGCGGTGCTCGCGGAGACGGTCGACGCGGGCCGCACCGTCGAGTCCCACCGGCTCGGGGCGCGCCGGGTGGCGCTCTCCGACCGGCGGATCAAGGAGTGGACGTCGTGGGAGCGCTACACGCTCTATCTGCGCTCGGTCCTCTTCCCCGTCATCAACCTCACCCACGCGACCGTGCTGGCGTCCGTGCTGATGATCGGCGGCGTGTTCGTGCTCCAGGGCTGGATCGGCATCGGCCAGCTCACCACCGGCGCGCTCATCTCCCAGATGATGGTCGACCCCGTGAACCTGATCCTGCGCTGGTACGACGAGCTGCAGGTGGCCCAGGTGTCCCTGGCGCGCCTGGTGGGCGTGCGCGAGATCGAACCGGAGGCGGGCGACGAGCGGGTACGGCCCGACGGGCGCGACGTCCGCGCCGACGAGGTGCACTTCGGGTACCGCGAGGGCGTCGACGTGCTCCACCGCGTCTCGATGGACGTGCCGCCCGGCACCCGGCTGGCCCTGGTCGGCCCGTCCGGTGCCGGCAAGTCCACCCTCGGCAGGCTGCTCGCGGGCATCTACGCCCCGCGCACGGGCCGGGTCACGCTCGGCGCCGCGGAGCTGTCCCGGATGCCGGCGGAACGGGTGCGGGAGCATGTCGCGCTCGTCAACCAGGAGCACCACGTGTTCGTCGGCTCGCTCCGCGACAACCTGCTGCTGGCGCGCGCCTCCGCCGGGGACGCGGAGCTGTGGGCGGCGCTCGGGGCGGTCGACGCGGACGGCTGGGCGCGGGCGCTCGACGACGGCCTGGACACGGAGGTCGGCTCCGGCGGCACCGCGCTCTCCCCGGCCCAGGCCCAGCAGATCGCGCTGGCCCGCCTGGTCCTCGCCGACCCGCACACACTCGTCCTGGACGAGGCGACCTCGCTCCTGGACCCGCGGGCGGCGCGCCATCTGGAGCGCTCGCTGTCGCGGGTGCTGGACGGCCGTACGGTCGTGGCGATCGCCCACCGCCTGCACACGGCGCACGACGCGGACGTGATCGCGGTGGTGGAGAACGGCCGGATCAGCGAACTCGGCAGCCACGATGAGCTGGTCACGGCGGAGGGAGCGTACGCGGCGCTCTGGCGCTCCTGGCACGGCTAGGACGTGGCCGGGGGCTCCCGGGCGGGGCCGGGTCCCGGTCACGCTGTCGTGGGCGGGTCCGGGGCGCAGCGCCCCCGGACCCGCCCACGACCGTCAGATGAAGTTCAGCGCCGCCGCTCCCCCCACCCCGCCCAGGACCATGAACGCCGGCATGAGGACCTTCAGCTCCACCCAGCTGCCGGCCCGGAAGCGCATCGGCTTCGGCGGGCCGATCGGGTACCAGCGCTTCTTGCCGAGCGGGATCGGCCACAGGATCGGGCAGCCCGAGACGGTCAGGGCGTCGCCGATGTCGTGGACGAGTGCGCCGAGGACGATCGGCAGGCCGAGCCACAGATACTCCTGGCCGGGCGCGGCGAAGAGCCAGTCCGCGCCGTTGCCCGGCTTGTCCAGGACACCCGCCAGGATCCACGCGCTGGTGGCGCCGAGCAGCCAGACCAGGATGTCGCTGGAGACCCGAGCGGCCCGCCACAGCAGGCCCTCGACGGCGAGCACCATGTGGACGAAGAGGATCGCGAGGACCGCCCACCGCCCGCCGAAGAGCGCCAGGGCGGAGGCGCCCGCCCCGATGAGGACGGCCCAGAGCCAGGTGTGCGTCAGGGTGCGGTGGCCGCCGGTGCGGCGGGGGTCGCCCTGTTTCTTCGTCGCCTTGTAGACCGCGTAGGACAGCTTGTCCACGATCTCGCACAGCGTCCGCGACACGGGCCCGAAGGCCCGCGAGATCGTCGCCGCCTTGTGGTCGAGGTCGGGCGCCAGCGCCGCGCCCGCGCAGATCAGTGCTCCGACGACGAGGACGGGCCACGGCATCGGGTGACCGGCGGCAGCCGTCGCCGCACCCACCCCCAGCCAGGCTGCCGCCCCGGACAGCGAGTGCGCCGGTCCCATCATGTGCGTTCCGCCCCATTGCTCTTGTTCCGAACCCGAGTTGACAGGGCAGCGTATCGGTCGTGATCTTGCGGCTCTCGCCCGGTTCCCGGATCGGGGGTACGGACAGGCAAGATGGGGGTGTGACCCTTATCGATCAGCTCCCGCCGACCGCCGACCCCGATGCTCTCTTCGACGCCTTCTCCTCATGGGCGCAGGGACAGGGCATCACGCTCTATCCGGCTCAGGAGGAGGCGCTGATCGAGGTGGTCTCGGGGGCGAACGTGATCCTGTCCACCCCGACCGGTTCCGGAAAGAGCCTGGTCGCGGCCGCCGCGCACTTCGCGGCTCTCGCCAATGACCAGGTCACCTTCTACACCGCGCCGATCAAGGCGCTGGTCTCGGAGAAGTTCTTCGACCTGTGCAAGCTGTTCGGCACGGAGAACGTCGGCATGCTGACGGGCGACGCGTCCGTGAACGCGGACGCCCCCGTGATCTGCTGCACCGCCGAGGTGCTGGCCTCGATCGCCCTGCGGGACGGCAAGCACGCCGACGTCGGCCAGGTCGTGATGGACGAGTTCCACTTCTACGCGGAGCCGGACCGGGGCTGGGCTTGGCAGATCCCGATCCTGGAACTGCCGCAGGCGCAGTTCGTCCTCATGTCGGCGACGCTCGGCGACGTGTCGATGTTCGAGAAGGACCTGACGCGCCGCACCGGCCGCCCGACGTCCGTGGTCCGCTCGGCGACCCGTCCCGTGCCGCTGTCGTACGAGTACCGGCTGACACCGATCACCGAGACGATCACCGAACTGCTGGAGACCAAGCAGGCTCCGGTGTATATCGTGCACTTCACGCAGGCGCAGGCGGTGGAGCGGGCGCAGTCGCTGATGAGCATCAACATGTGCTCGCGCGAGGAGAAGGACCGGATCGCCGAGCTGATCGGCAACTTCCGCTTCACCACGAAGTTCGGCAAGAACCTGTCCCGGTATGTGCGGCACGGCATCGGCGTGCACCACGCGGGCATGCTGCCCAAGTACCGCCGGCTGGTGGAGAAGCTCGCGCAGGCGGGTCTGCTGAAGGTCATCTGCGGCACGGACACCCTCGGCGTCGGCGTCAACGTCCCCATCCGTACGGTGCTGTTCACGGCGCTCACCAAGTACGACGGCACCCGGGTGCGGACCCTGCGGGCGCGCGAGTTCCACCAGATCGCCGGCCGCGCGGGCCGCGCCGGCTTCGACACGGCGGGCCTGGTCGTGGCGCAGGCGCCCGAGCACGTCATCGAGAACGAGAAGGCGCTCGCGAAGGCCGGCGACGACCCGAAGAAGCGCCGCAAGGTGGTCAGGAAGAAGGCCCCGGAGGGTTTCGTCGGCTGGTCGGACACCACCTTCGAGAAGCTGATCGGGTCCGAGCCGGAGCCGCTGACCTCCCGCTTCCGGGTCACCAACATCATGCTGCTGTCGGTGATCGCCCGGCCGGGCGACGCCTTCAAGGCCATGCGCCATCTGCTCGAGGACAACCACGAGCCGCGGAAGGCGCAGCTGCGTCACATCCGCCGGGCGATCGCGATCTACCGTTCGCTGCTGGACGGCGGGGTGGTGGAGCAGCTGGACGAGCCGGACGCGGAGGGCCGTACGGTCCGGCTCACCGTCGACCTCCAGCAGGACTTCGCGCTGAACCAGCCGCTGTCGACGTTCGCCCTCGCCGCCTTCGACCTGCTGGACCCTGAGTCCCCGTCGTACGCGCTGGACATGGTCTCGGTCGTCGAGTCGACGCTGGACGATCCGCGCCAGATCCTCGCCGCCATGCAGAACAAGGCGCGCGGCGAGGCGGTCGGCCGGATGAAGGCGGACGGTGTCGAGTACGAGGAGCGCATGGAGCGGCTCCAGGACATCTCGTACCCGAAGCCGCTGGAGGAGCTGCTGTGGCACGCGTACAACGTGTACAAGAAGTCGCACCCGTGGGTCGGTGACCACCCGGTCTCGCCGAAGTCCGTGATCCGTGACATGTACGAACGGGCCATGACGTTCACGGAGTTCACGTCGTGGTACGAGCTGGCCCGCACCGAGGGCATCGTGCTGCGCTATCTGGCGAGCGCGTACAAGGCGCTCGACCACACCATCCCGGACGATGTGAAGACGGAGGACCTTGAGGACCTGATCGCCTGGCTGGGCGAGATGGTGCGCCAGGTCGACTCCAGTCTGCTGGACGAGTGGGAGCAGCTGGCCAACCCGGAGGTGGAGACCGCGGAGGAGGCGCAGGAGAAGGCCGACCAGGTCAAGCCGGTCACGGCGAACTCCCGCGCGTTCCGGGTGCTGGTCCGCAACGCGATGTTCCGCCGGGTGGAGCTGGCCGCGCTCGACCAGGTCGGCGAACTGGGCGCGATGGACGCCGAGTCGGGCTGGGACGAGGACGCGTGGGGCGAGGCGATGGACGCGTACTGGGACGAGTACGACGACCTGGGCACCGGCCCCGACGCCCGCGGGCCGAAGCTGCTGTCCATCGAGGAGGACCCGGCGCACGGCCTGTGGCGGGTGCGCCAGACCTTCGCCGACCCGAACGACGACCATGACTGGGGTATCAGCGCGGAGGTCGATCTGGCGGCCTCCGACGAGGAGGGCCGGGCGGTCGTCCGGGTCACGTCCGTGGGCCAGCTCTGACAGCCCCGACGGCTGTGACAGCTCTGACACTCTGACAGCGAGAGGACCGAGAATGACGAATCCGGCGGAGCGTCTGGTCGATCTGCTCGACCTGGAGCAGATCGAGGTCAACATCTTCCGGGGGCTCAGCCCGAACGAGTCGCTGCAGCGGGTCTTCGGCGGCCAGGTGGCCGGCCAGGCGCTGGTCGCCGCGGGGCGGACCACCGACGGCGAGCGTCCCGTGCACTCCCTGCACGCGTACTTCCTGCGGCCCGGCCGCCCCGGGGTGCCGATCGTGTACCAGGTCGAACGGGTGCGCGACGGCCGCTCGTTCACGACCCGCCGGGTCACGGCCGTGCAGGAGGGGCGGACCATCTTCAACCTGACGGCGTCCTTCCACCGTCCCGAGCCCGGCAGCATCGAGCACCAGCTGCCGCCGCGGCTCGACTTCCCGGACCCCGAGTCGCTGCCCACCGTGGCGACGGAGATCCGCGAGCATCTCGGCGCGCTGCCGGAGGCGCTGGAGCGGATGGCCCGCCGGCAGCCGTTCGACATCCGTTACGTCGACCGGCTGCGCTGGACGGCGGACGAGATCAAGGACGCGGACCCGCGCAGCGCGGTCTGGATGCGCGCGGTGGGCCCGCTGGGCGACGACCCGCTGGTGCACACCTGTGCGCTGACCTACGCGAGCGACATGACCCTGCTCGATGCGGTGCGCATCCCGGTCGAGCCGCTGTGGGGCCCGCGGGGCTTCGACATGGCGTCGCTGGACCACGCGATGTGGTTCCACCGTCCGTTCCGGGCCGACGAGTGGTTCCTCTACGATCAGGAGTCGCCCATCTCGACCGGCGGCCGCGGCCTCGCCCGGGGCCGGATCTACGACCGTGAGGGCCGGCTGCTGGTGTCCGTGGTGCAGGAGGGCCTGTTCCGGCCGGTGTAACCGGTCGGCGACGTGCCCGGCGATGTTGTGCCACAAGACCCCCTGCGTCCCTTCTGAGGAGCTCCGATGACCCTGTACGACATCCCGCTGCGCACCCTGTCCGGCGAGCCGACGTCCCTCGCCGACTACCGGGACCGTACGGTCCTGTTGGTCAACGTGGCCTCCAAGTGCGGGCTGACGCCGCAGTACGCGGGCCTGGAGCAGCTGCAGAAGGAGTACGGCGACCGGGGCTTCACGGTGCTGGGCGTGCCCTGCAACCAGTTCGGGGGCCAGGAGCCGGGCAGCGCGGAGGAGATCGCCACGTTCTGTTCGGCGACGTACGGGGTGTCCTTCCCGCTACTGGAGAAGTCGGACGTGAACGGCGAGACCCGGCACCCGCTGTACGCGGAGCTGACGAAGGTCGCGGACGCCGAGGGCGAAGCGGGCGACATCCAGTGGAACTTCGAGAAGTTCCTGATCTCCCCGCGGGGCGAGGTCACCCGCTTCCGCCCCGGCACGGAGCCCGGTTCCCCGGAGATCGTGTCGGCGATCGAGACGCTCTTGTCTGCCTGACATTTCCGCCTGCGTCGCGGGGAGCGATGCGGGCGCCACTTTCCGGGGGGCGTTGTGGGAGGGTTCCGCAAGAACGAGGGCGCGTGGCCCGTCGGCGCGGGCGTCGTGGGCGGGCTGCTCGGGCTGGCGCTCGGGGTCTGGTCGGCGTACGAGGCATTCACCGGTGGCACGCTGCCGCTGATCGGCTACGAGATGCCGTACGAGTCGTTCGTCCTCGGCATCGTGCTGGCGGTGGTGGTGACTCCGGTGCTGTTCAAGGTCGGGTTCGTCGTCCTGCTGCTGCCGGCCCTGCTGATCGAGAAACTGACCCGCCGCTGAGGCGGGCCGTACGAAGGCTCCGGCCCGCCTCGGTGGCGGGCCGGAGCCTTCGTCGTGGTCGGGCGGGGTCAGCGGATGGGCATGCCCGACAGGGTGCGGGCGATCACCAGGCGCTGGATCTCGCTGGTGCCCTCGAAGATGGTGTAGATGGCGGCGTCGCGGTGCATCCGCTCGACCGGGTACTCGCGGGTGTAGCCGTTGCCGCCGAGGATCTGGATGGCCTGGGCGGTGACGTTCTTGGCGGTCTCGCTGGCGAACAGCTTGGACATGGAGCCCTCGGCGGAGGTGAACTGCTTGCCGGTGGTCGCCATCCAGGAGGCGCGCCACACCAGGAGCCGCGCGGCGTCGATCTGCGTGCGCATGTCGGCGAGTTGGAAGGCGATGGCCTGGTTGTCGATGATCGGGCGGCCGAACTGCTCGCGGGTCTTGGCGTAGTCGAGCGCGACCTCGTACGCGGCGCGGGCGGTGCCGACGGCCATGGCGCCGACGGCCGGGCGGGAGGCCTCGAACGTGGCCATCGCGGCGTTCTTCACGCTCCCGCGGCCTTCGGCCGGGGGGACCCCCATGCCGCCGCCGGCCCTGGCCTTTTCACGGGCCCTGGCGAGGCGCTCGTCCAGCTTCTCCTTTCCGCCGAGGAGACAGCCGCCGGGGACGCGGACGTCCTCGAGGACGACCTCGGCGGTGTGGGAGGCGCGGATGCCGTGCTTCTTGAACTTCTGGCCCTGGGACAGGCCGGGGGTGCCCGGGGGGACGATGAACGAGGCGTGGCCCTTGGAGCCCAGCTCGGGGTCGACGACCGCCACGACGACATGGACGTTGGCGATGCCACCGTTGGTCGCCCAGGTCTTGGTGCCGTTCAGCACCCATTCGTCCTTGGCCTCGTCGTAGACGGCGCGGGTGCGCATGGAGGCGACGTCGGAGCCGGCGTCCGGCTCGGAGGAGCAGAAGGCGGCGACCTTGACATCGTTGGCATCGCCGTACATCTGCGGGATCCAGGTGCCGATCTGCTCCTCGGTGCCGTTGGCGAGGACGCCGACGGCGGCGAGGCCGGTGCCGACGATCGACAGCGCGATGCCGGCGTCGCCCCAGAACAGCTCCTCCATCGCCATCGGGATGCCGAGGCCGGTGGGGTCGAAGAACTGCTGGGCGTAGAAGTCGAGGGAGTAGATGCCGAGCTTGGCCGCTTCCTGGATCACCGGCCACGGGGTCTCCTCACGCTCGTCCCACTCGGCGGCGGCGGGGCGCATGACGTCCCTGGCGAATCCGTTCAGCCAGTCACGGACCTGCTTCTGGTCGTCGTTGAGATCGAGCGTGAACTCGGTCATGTCCCCTCCAGCGCTGCGGTGATGACGTGCATGTTACCTGCGGTAACGGAAGTGTGTTACCGACTGGTAGCACCTGTCAACCGGCCATGGCCCGATCAAGTGTGCGTACGGGCAGAGTGTTACGTTGCGCAGGCGTCACGCAATCATCCGGGCGGGGAGAAGCACATGGAGACCACACAACAGCAGCGGTCGGCACACCAGCGGCGCCGGGAACTCCTGGAAGCCGCCGACCGGGTAGTGCTCCGGGACGGCCCCCACGCCTCCATGAACGCCATCGCCGCCGAGGCCGGCATCACCAAGCCCATCCTCTACCGGCACTTCGGCGACAAGAGCGGGCTCTACCGTGCGCTGGCCAAGCGCCACACCGACGCGCTGCTGAGGGCCCTTCAGGGGGCCGTCGACGCGGACGTCGACCGCCGCGAGCGGGTCGCGGGCACGCTCGACACGTACCTCGCCGCGATCGAGGCACGCCCTCAGGTGTACCGCTTCCTGATGCACCCGGCGGAGGACAGCCACTCCTCAGAGGCGGGCTTCGACGTGGGCCGCCACTCGGCCCCGCTCCTGCGCCGCCTCGGCGAGGAACTCGGCAACGTGATCGCCGAACGCGTCGATCTGGGCCCCTCCGGCGACCTCGTGGCCCGCGTCTGGGGCCACGGCATCGTCGGCATGATGCACGCGGCGGGCGACTGGTGGCTCGGCGAACGCCCGTGCTCACGCGCGGAGTTGGTCGAAGCCTTGACGGACCTTCTGTGCGGCCGCCTCTTCGCGGTCAAGGACCGCGTGGGGGGCCCGGGCTTCTAGCCCGGGCCGGGCTGGAACGTACCGGTCCCGTGCCGGGTCTGGCGGCTTGAGCACTGGTGGGCCCGGGAGCCGGCCCGTCATGTCGGGGCTCCGCCCCGAACCCCGCGCCTCAAACGCCGGCGAGGCTTGAGTTGCCTCCGTCGGCGTCCCTGTTTCGCGCAGCGAGGTCAGGTTTGCCCGGCTGGCTGGGTTGCCGCGCAGCGGCATTTCCAGCCCGGCCGGCGTTTGAGGCCACCGCGCGAAGCGCGGTACGGGGTCCGGGGCTTGCCCCGGTTGCGTGAAGGTGGGGGTCCCCCCGCGGCCGCCAGGCCGCAGGGGGAGGGTAGGGGAACAAGCCCGCCGCAGGCGCCACCCACCCGCCCCCCAAGGCAACGTCACAGCAGCCGCGCCACCCGCTCCCCCGTCCCCCACGGCGCCTTCCGCGCCGCCCGCCCGAGCCTCGCGCGGCGCCACCGGGGCAGCCGGTCGGCGTAGACCAGGCCCTGCAGATGGTCGTACTCGTGCTGCAGGCAGCGCGCGAAGAAGCCCGTGCCCTCCACCCGGACCGGCTCGCCGGTGAGGGTCACGCCCTCGACCACCGCCCGGTCGTGGCGCTCCGTGCCCGCCTCCAGGCCCGGCAGGGACAGGCAGCCCTCGGGTCCGCGGACGGTGACCCCGTCCGCGGCGACCAGCCGGGGGTTGACGAGGTGTCCGAGGTGGCGGACGTCCTCGTCGTCGGGGCAGTCGTAGACGAAGACCTGGAGCCCGACACCGACCTGATTCGCGGCGAGACCGACACCCTGCGCCGCGTACATCGTCGCGAACAGGTCCTCGACGAGTTCCGCGAGAGCGGGACCGAAGTCTGTGACGGGTTCGCAGGGCGCGTGCAGGACCGGGTCCGCGAGCAGGCTCATGGGCCTGACGCGTCCAGTACTGCCTGGGATCAACCGGTTTCGCATGGCGTCCAGCGTACGTTCCCCGTATGGTCCCCGTACCCCGCGCTCGGCTTCGCCCGTGACCTCCACGTTTCCCGACGGTGCCGCGGTACGGGCGGCCCGCCGGAGCTGGATAGGCTGAGTCCGGACCGACGCAAGGAGGATCAAGGACGATGTCAGGCAACTCGGAGCCCCTGACGCCGCGAGCCAAGCTGGCCGTGACGGCGGGCAAGGCCGCAGCAGCGGTGTCCCGCGCCGCCGGGCGAGGCAGCGGATCGGTGATCGGCGGCCGGGTGGCGCTCAAGCTCGACCCCGATCTGCTGAAGAGGCTGGCGCAGCACCTGGACGTGGTCCTCGTCTCTGCGACCAACGGCAAGACCACGACGACCCGGCTCATCGCGGAGGCGCTGCGCGCCAGCGGCCCGGTCGTGTCGAACGCGCTCGGTGCGAACATGCCCGCGGGCATCACCTCGGCGCTGGCCGGCGGCTCTGACGCCCGGTTCGGTGTGATCGAGGTCGACGAGAAGTACCTCGCCGGTGTGGCGAGGGATGTGACGCCGAAGGCGATCGCGCTGCTGAACCTCTCGCGCGACCAGCTGGACCGCGCGGCGGAGACCCGGATGCTGGCCGAGAAGTGGCGTGAGGGCCTGTCCGGTTCGAAGGCGATGATCATCGCCAACGCGGACGACCCGCTCGTGGTGTGGGCCGCGTCGTCCTCGCCCAACGTGGTGTGGGTGGCGGCCGGCCAGGAGTGGAAGGACGACGCCTGGTCCTGCCCGTCCTGCGGCGGTGTGATGCAGCGCCCCGGCGACGACTGGTTCTGCGCCGAGTGCGGCTTCCGCCGCCCCGCCCCGAGCTGGGTGCTCAGCGGTGACCACGTCATCGACCCGCACGGTTCGGCCTGGCCGATCCACCTCCAGCTGCCGGGCCGCGCCAACAAGGCCAACGCCGCGACCTCCGCCGCCGTGGCCGCCAGCTTCGGCGTGCCGCCGCAGGTCGCCCTGGAGCGCATGTACCAGGTGCAGGCCGTGGCCGGCCGGTACGACGTGGTCTCGTTCCTCGGCCGCGACGTGCGGCTGCTGCTGGCGAAGAACCCGGCCGGCTGGCTGGAGACGTTCTCGCTGATCGACCCCCCGCCGACGCCGGTGATCCTTTCCGTGAACGCCCGCGGCGCGGACGGCACGGACACCTCCTGGCTGTGGGACGTCGACTACACCCGGCTCGCCGGGCACCCGATCATGGTGATCGGCGACCGCAGGCTGGACCTCGCGGTCCGGCTCGAGGTCGCGGGGCTGGACTTCCGGGTGTGCGAGTCGGTCGACGAGGCGGTGCAGAGCGCCCCGCCCGGCCGGATCGAGCTGATCGCCAACTACACCGCCTTCCAGGACGTGCGCCGCCGCGTCGGCAACTGACGGCGGACGGACGAAGAGGACTGATGAGAATGAGTGACAGCAGCCTGCGTCTGGTGTGGGTCTACCCGGATCTGCTCAGCACCTACGGCGACCAGGGCAACGCCCTCGTCGTCGAGCGCCGTGCCCGGCAGCGCGGCCTCGATGTGATGCGGATCGACGTGCGTAGCGACCAGCCGGTGCCGACGTCCGGTGACATCTATCTGATCGGCGGCGGCGAGGACCGTCCGCAGCGCCTCGCAGCGGAGCGGCTGCGCCGCGACGGCGGTCTGAGCCGGGCGGCGTCGAACGGCGCCATCATCTTCTCGGTGTGCGCGGGCTACCAGATCCTCGGCCACGAGTTCATCAACGACCTCGGTGAGCGCGAGCCCGGTCTCGGGCTGATCGACGTGGTCTCCACCCGCGGCGAGGGCGAGCGCTGCGTCGGCGACGTACTGGCGGACATCGACCCGCACTTGGGCCTGCCGCAGCTGACGGGCTTCGAGAACCACCAGGGGATCACCCATCTCGGCCCGTCGGCCCGCCCGTTCGCCCGCACCATCCTCGGCCGGGGCAACGGCACGGGCGACGGCACGGAGGGCGCGTACAACGAGACCGTCTTCGGCACGTACATGCACGGCCCCGTCATGGCCCGCAACCCGCAGATCGCCGATCTGCTGCTGAAGCTGGCCCTCGACGTGAACGCGCTGCCGCCGACCGACGACCGGTGGTACGAGGCGCTGCGCGCGGAGCGGATCACGGCCGCGACGCAGCCCGCCTGACGGTCTTTCCGCTCACCCGAGCACCCATTTCGCGGCCCCCTCGCTCAACTGAGCGAGGGGGCCGCGGCGCGGTCCCACCAGGCGGACGCCCGTTTCGGAACCTCCGCCGTGCGCCGGTAGGGTGACACGGAACCGACCGGACGACGTGGTCCGGGAGTCCGCCCACGTTGTAAAGGTTTTCGGGCAATGCGCATTGGTGTGCTCACTTCCGGCGGCGACTGCCCCGGTCTGAACGCTGTCATCCGTTCCGTCGTGCACCGCGCCGTAGTCGACCACGGTGACGAGGTCATCGGCTTCCACGACGGCTGGAAGGGCCTCCTGGAGTGCGACTACCGCAAGCTCGACCTCGACGCGGTGGGCGGCATCCTCGCCCGCGGCGGCACCATCCTCGGCTCCTCCCGGGTCCAGCCCGCGCATCTGCGCGACGGTGTGGAGCGGGCCAGGGGCCATGTGGCCGACCTCGGCCTGGACGCCATCATCCCGATCGGCGGTGAGGGCACCCTCAAGGCGGCCCGGCTGCTCTCCGACAGCGGGCTCCCGATCGTCGGCGTCCCCAAGACGATCGACAACGACATCTCCTCCACCGACGTCACCTTCGGCTTCGACACGGCCGTCGGCGTGGCCACGGAGGCGCTGGACCGGCTGAAGACGACCGCCGAGTCGCACCAGCGGGTCCTGATCGTCGAGGTCATGGGCCGGCACACCGGCTGGATCGCGCTGCACTCGGGCATGGCGGCCGGCGCGCACGCGATCGTGGTGCCGGAGCGCCCGTTCGACATCGCGGAGCTGACGAAGCGCGTCGGCGCCCGGTTCGAGGCCGGCAAGCGGTTCGCGATCGTGGTCGTCGCCGAGGGCGCCAAGCCCCGCGAGGGCACGATGCGGTGGGACGAGGGCGGCAAGGACGTCTACGGCCACGAGCGCTTCGCGGGTGTGGCCCGCCAGCTCTCCGTCGAGCTGGAGGAGCGGCTCGGCAAGGAGGCCCGCCCGGTGATCCTCGGCCACGTCCAGCGCGGCGGCACGCCCACCGCCTACGACCGGGTGCTGGCGACCCGGTTCGGGTGGCACGCGGTGGAGGCCGCGCACCGCGGCGAGTTCGGCATGATGACCGCGCTGCGCGGCACCGACATCACGATGGTGCCGCTCGCCGAGGCCACCCAGACGCTGAAGACGGTGCCCGAGGACCGGTACGAAGAGGCCGAGACGGTCCTCTGATCCGCCCGGATCCGCACGAACCGCCCCCGGTCGCAGTCGCGGCCGGGGGCGGTTCTACTCTGGTGCGAGCAAGCGGACAACCCGCGCGAATCGCCGGTACGGATCGTCGGCGCGGACGAGGCAGCCCCCGGGAGTAGACAGATGGATCACAGCGGGCACGGCATGACGATGGATCTGCCGCCGTTCACGCTGGGGCGGGGCCTCGAATTCTCACCGGACGTCTTCTTCCTCGTCGGCTGCCTCCTCGCGCTCGGCCTGTACGGCTGGGGCGTCGTGCGGCTGCGCCGCCGCGGCGACGACTGGGCGGTGAGCCGCACGGTGTGGTTCGCCGCCGGGGTGCTGAGCATCGCGCTGATGATGTGCACCAAGCTCAACGACTACGGCATGGTCATGTTCAGCGTGCACATGGTGCAGCACATGGTGATCAGCATGCTGTCGCCGATCCTGCTGCTGCTGGGCGCGCCGATCACGCTCGCGCTGCGCGCGCTGCCCGTCGCGGCCCGCCGGGGCGGCAAGGGGCCCCGCGAGGTGCTGCTGATGCTGCTGCACAGCCACTACATGCGGATCGTCACGCACCCGGCGTTCACCATCCCGCTGTTCATCGCCAGCCTGTACGGGCTGTACTTCACGCCGCTGTTCGACTTCCTGATGGACTCGAAGCCCGGGCACCTCGCGATGATGGTCCACTTCCTCGCGGTCGGCCTGGTGTTCTTCTGGCCGATCATGGGGGTGGACCCGGGGCCGCACCGGCCTGGCTATGTGATGCGGATGCTGGAGCTGTTCGCCGGGATGCCGTTCCACGCCTTCTTCGGCATCGCGCTGATGATGGCCACGGAGCCGATGGTCAGCGCCTACCGCGACCCGCCGGCCTCTCTCGGGATCGACGCGCTCTCCGACCAGAACGCGGCGGGCGGCATCGCCTGGGCGTTCAGCGAGATCCCGTCCGTGCTGGTGCTGATCGCGCTGGTCTTCCAGTGGTACCGCTCCGACCAGCGGCTGGCCAAGCGCAGGGACCGGGCGGCGGACCGGGACGGCGACAAGGAGCTCGAGGCGTACAACGCCTATCTCGCCTCGCTCCAGGCCCGCAGCCGGTAGCCGGCGGCCGGCTTGCCCCCGGGCGGTAGCGCCGGGGCCCGTACAGGGGCGACGATGGTCCTCGACGGCTCCCGCCGCCGAAGGAGGGCACTCATGTCCGGTTCCACGAAGACGATGGGAGTGCTGACCGTCGCGTCCCTGGTGGCCGTGACGGCGTACACAGCGGCACTCGGCAGCAACGGCTGGCTCTGGTTCGGCTGGGTGGTACTCGGAATGGTGACGATCGGGGTGGTCGCCTCCAAGGGCACCTGAGGCCGCGTCCGGGCCGCCCCGCGCCGGTCAGAAGCGGAAGACCGCTCCGGTGTGCACGGCGAGTTCGCAGGCGTTGGCGAAGGTCTTGTGCCAGGCGGTCGGACGTCCCCGCCAGGCGCCGGTGGCACTGACCGTGACCGGGTCGTACTGATTCGTGCACGGGTTCCGGTCGCCCGGGAGCCGGTCCAGGTCGCCGCCGGCGGCGTCCAGCGCGGCGCAGGCGGCCGCCGCTTCCGGGTGGGGCCCCGCGGGTACGGGGCTGCAGTGCAGCAGCACCCCGCGGATCCAGGTGTTCTCGGCGCCCGACACGGTCAGGAACAGCCCGCGCTTCGGCTCCGGCTTCCCCGGGCGGTCGACGGCGTCGGTCCGGTCGGCGGCGGCGATCTGTACGGTACGGCCCGGCGAGCCCGGCGCGTCCGGCGCGGGAGAGGCCGACGACGCCGTGGCGGGTACGGCCACGGCGACGGCGAACAGGGTGGCGGCGGCAAGGGCGGCACTGCGGCGCATCGGGTGCTCCTGGTGGGGAAGGCCGGCTCTCGGCCGGCACGAGCGGGGCGAGGCATAGAGCACTCCCCGGCCACCGCACGGCGCAATGCGCCGCGCCGCCCGGTAGCGCGTACGGGTGCGCCGCTTGGCCCGTACGGCGCCGCCCGCCGCACACACCACCGTCCGCATCCCCGTTCCCCCGTCGAATGCCTGGTTTGCCCCGATGCGGCACGGGCAGTCGGCTCCTGACGGGGTCAGCCACCCGCGGCCGGTGCAAGCCGCCGCGGACCGCAGGAGGACGCCATGCACGAGCACGACAGCCATCGCACCCACGCGGAGCACGACCGCGACAAGGCGGAGCAGCTGTTCGAGCAGGCCCGCCGCGCCGAGGACCCGGAGCAGTCGGAACGGCTCCGGTACCGCGCGGAGCGGCTGCGGTCACGCAGCGAGTCGGAGCTGCGCCGGGAGCGGGGCGACCGCTTCGACGTGGACGACATGGACGAAGAGGGCCCCCAGTAGGGAACCCGTCCGCCTGACGCCCGCCGTCTACATGTGGCGGTTGGCGTAGTGGCTCTCGATCTGCCGGATGTAGTCCGCGTCGTCCTCGTGCCTGCCGCTCTCGAACGGCGGCGAGTCCTTGACCTCGGCCTTGGTGCAGGCCACTCGGACGGTCTCGCTCGTGGTGTCGATCTCGGAGACGAGCCCGGCGGGCAGCAGCACCCGCCGGCCGAGGATCCACGGCCCGGTGTCGACGACGAGATACGAGCGGCCGACTTCTTCGGTGTGCTTGTCGATCTTCCCGATCGACCCGTCGGACGCCTCGACGGAGTACCCGACGAGCTGCGCCCCAGGTGCGTAACGGGCGGTCTCCGGGTAACCCCACATGTCGCCTGCCATCGTCGCCTCCTCGCTGTACGGGATCCTGCCGTCACGTCCGCGCGGGTACCCGTGCGCCCGGTCCTGACACCGCTGCCGACCGGCCGTTCTCAGCCCTGCCGCGCGGCCACCATGTGCGCGAAGACGACGACGTTCTCCTTGTAGTCCTTCGCCTTCTCGTCGTACTCGCCGCCGCAGGTGATCAGGCGCAGCTGCGGGTCCGGGGTGTCCCCGTAGACCCGGTCGTCGGGGAAGTCGGTCTTGCTGAAGCTCTCGACGGAGTCGACGGCGAAGGTGACGACCGAACCGTCCTCGCGCGCCACGTCCACCAGCGTGCCGGGCCTGACCGAACCGAGATAGAGGAACACACCGGGCCCGGTCTTCGTGTCGACGTGCCCGGCGACGATCGCGGCGCCCGGCTCTCCCGGCGTCACGCCCTCCTGGAACCAGCCGACCAGATTGCCGTCGTTCGGCGGCGGCGAGTCGAGCTGCCCGGACGCGCCGATGGACAGCGGCATGAAAGGCGCGTCCACGGCGATGGACCGGATGATCAGGCGCGTCGGTTCGGCACGCGGGAGCGTCATCCCCGCGACGGGCCTCGAGGTCGGGGCCGCGGCGGCGTCGGGCCCCGGTGAGGCGGGGCCCGCGATCACGGGCCCCGCCAGAGGCTTGGCGTCCGACGGGGCGCCGACGGAGTTGTGGATGAGCAGGATGCCCAGTGCCACCGCGGCAAGGGGCCACAGCAGGGCACGCCCGAACGAACGGGTGGCGGGCGGCTTCTCCGACTGCTGCTGGACCATGACGCGTACCTTTCACGGCGACGACATGACGACATGACGACATAGGGCGACGAGATTCACGATCGGGCTGTTCCGGCCGCCCCACCACCTGGGAGAGCGGCATACGGACGACGTTGTGAGCGAGACGAGTGACGCGACGAGAGGGCGTACTGACGGTGCGTCAGGGTGCGTGCCCGCCGAGTACGTCGACCGCCGCGATCACCCGGTCCCAGAACCTCTCGACGTCCAGCTCGACCGCGACCCGCGCGTTCACCGGCCGGTCCAGGTACCGGTGGAGGTCGACCACGGTCGCTCCGCGCGTGTACTGCCCGTGCAGTTCGACGACCACGTTCGCCTCGACGCAGCGCACGATCCCGGGATCGATGACCCGGGCCACGGCGACCGGATCGTGCAGCGGAGGGGCGGCGAACCCCCACAGCCGGCGGTAGGCCGACGCGAAGTACGTCAGCAGCTCGACGCAGACGCGCGACAGTCCGGTGTCCAGGCGCTCGAGGCGGCCCAGCACGTCGGGCGTGGCGAGCGCCTGGTGGGTGACGTCGAGACCGCACATCGTGACGGGGAGCCCGCTGCCGAACACGATGGCCGCGGCCTCCGGGTCGACGTAGATGTTGAACTCGGCGGCGGGTGTCGTGTTCCCCCGCCCGGCGGAGCCGCCCATGAGGACGATCTCGCGGATGTGCCGGGCGCTGTCGGGGTGGCGGGTCAGCAGCAGCGCCACATTGGTCAGCGGGCCGGTGGGCACGACAGTGACCGCCTCCGGGTGCTCCGCCAGGACCCTGTGCATGAGGTCGACCGCGTGCTCGGGCACCACGTCCACGGCCGGTTCGGGAAAGCGCGGCCCGTCCAGGCCCGAGTCGCCGTGGACGTCCCCCGCGACCAGGAGCGGCTGCGCGAGCGGCCGCGCACAGCCCGCGGCGATCGGCACCCCGGTGATGCCGGCGACGGTGCAGATCCGGCGAGCGTTCAGGGTCGTCCGCTCGAGGGTCTGGTTCCCCGCCACGGTGGTGATCGCGAGCAGGTCGATCGCCGGGTCCGCGGCGGCCAGCATGATGGCGAGCGCGTCGTCGTGCCCGGGATCGCAGTCGAGGACGACGGGTACGGGCACGGCACTGTCCGATCACGCGGTAAATCACTTCGGGGCGTCGAGGTGGGCGAATACGACCAGGTTCTCGGTGTAGTCCTTGGCCTTGCGGTCGTATCTGCCGCTGCAGGTGATGAGCCGCACCTGGGCGTCCGGGGTGTCCGCGTAGACCCGCTCGTTCGGGAAGGTGTCCTTGTGGAAGCTCTCGACGGCGTCGACGACGAATGTGGCCGTCGTGCCGTCCTTCCGCCGGACGTGGAATCGGTGGCCCGCCTTGAGTTCGCTCAGCTCGGCGAAGACCGCTGGCGAGGTGACGGTGTCGACGTGACCGGCGATGATGCTGGTGCCGTGTTCGCCCGGGGACACGCCGGCGGCGAACCAGCCGACGAGGTTCACATCATCCTGGGGCGGTGCGTCCAGAGCGCCGGAGGGCCCGATGGCCAGGTCGGTGAAGGGCGCGTCGACGCCGATCTGCGGAATGAGCAGCCGTGTCGGGGCCGAGCGCGGCAGTGCTGGATCCGACGGCTTGGGAGGTTTGGACGCCTCGGACGGCTTCGGCGCCTCCGACGGGCCGGCCACCGGCGCCGGCGCGGCGGACCGGGGCCCGTCGCCGGCCTTGCCCGGCGCAGAGGCGGGTGGCGCCGCGACGGTGTTGACCAGAGTCAGCGCCAGCACGGCGAGCGCCAGCAGCCACAGCAACAACGGCACCGCACGACGGGAAACGCCGGCGATCCACGAGGCTCCTGAGGGGTCGGTCGGACGAAGAGTCATGCGGCCAGTCCTTTTCACCTAGCTGTCGAAGCTGCGGCCGCCGCCTGTGCCAGGCAGCGGCCGCAGTCACGTTCACCGCGAGTGGGCGCGATCAGGCCGCGGAGCCGTTCGCGCTACGCCGGCGCAGCATGTAGGCACCGGCGCCGAGGCCGCCGAGGAGGAGCAGGCTCCCCGCCGCCATGCCACTGCCGGAGGAGGCAAGGCCGCCGCCACCGGTGTGCATGCCGCCGCTGGGCTTCTCACCCTTCCAGCCCTCCGACTTCTCGCCCTTCCAGCCCTCCGACTTCTCGGACTTGCCCGACTCGTCCTTGTCCTTGTCCCAGTCGTCGTTGGTGACCGTGGCGAGCGCGCCGCCGCCGGTGTGCATACCACCGTGCGGCTTACCACCCTTGTCCTTGCCCTTGTACTCGTCCTTGTCCTTGTGCTCGTCCTTGTCCCAGTCCTTGTGGTCCTCCGAGACCGAGGCCAGAGCACCGCCACCGGTGTGCATACCACCGTGCGGCTTACCACCCTTGTCCTTGCCCTTGTACTCGTCCTTGTACT
>NZ_JBSFUW010000024.1:63839-115481 GCF_053591995.1 Streptomyces sp. NPDC002835
CTTGTCCTTGTGCTCGTCCTTGTCCCAGTCCTTGTGGTCCTCCGAGACCGAGGCCAGAGCACCGCCACCGGTGTGCATACCACCGTGCGGCTTACCGCCCTTGTCCTTGCCCCAATCCTTGTCGGACTTGCCGTGGTCGCTGCTGTACGAGGAGTCGTCCTTGTCCGAGTCGGCGGCGGCCAGGGCGTAGGCGCCGGGTGCGGTGATGACGAGCGCGGCCGTCGCGGTGGCCGAGGCGAGAAGAATGCGGGCAGAGCGCATTGCGAGATCCTTTCGTCGCGACTACGTCGGCTGACATACCGTCGGCTCATGGGTCCGTAGCGGCGACATGATCCACCGTCAACCCGCGGCGCCCCGCTCACCACTCGGATTGGTGCTTGCGTGGACGCTTGTCACCCCATCAGTTCACGACCGGACCGCGCCAGTTCGCCACGCCACGCGATCTACCAGCGATATCGGGCTTTCGGCACCCTCTGTCACGCCTCGCGCGCCCCGGGTGACAGAAGAGGCTCACCTTGGTACGGGCGGGTGAGCGCGCGGTGACGGGGCCGGGCGTGGCGGCGTACGCCCGGGACGGCGCACACTGGGTCCATGGGTGAGTACCAGGGCGACGTGACGGTGATCGCGGACGGTGCCGAATATCCGGCAACGGCGGACCTGCGCTCATGGGGCGAGGAGGAGGAGTCGTCCCTCCTGCCGGAAGAGGCGCCGGGGCTGACCGACTGGAACGGCAAGATCGAGGTCCTGGCGGGCGAGGACGGAGCGTGGAGCGTCATGGACGCCGGGGCACACCAGCTGCAGATGCCGGACGGCCGGACGAGCGGCTTCGTGGTGAGCCGTCGCTACTTCGGCACCGGAATCCTGTTGATCACGGGCAGCGGTGAGCCGCCGTTCTGAGCGGGAGCGGCCGGGCGAGCGCCAGTTTGAAGGGATTTGCGCAGGGCACCCGCGTGCACTGGAGGTGATCGTGATGCCCGAGCCCGGCAGTAAGAAGTACGACACACGACGGGCCAGGAAGCGCAAGGACGCCGAAAGCGAAGGCGTCCCGGACAGCCACGCAAACGACGAGGCCAACGCGTCACTTCAGGAGGACCCCCAGTGGCGCAGCCAGGGCCCCAGGACCGAGCGCGGCCGTGGCCCCAAGGGTGAACGCGAGCAGAGCGGCGACTGAGCCCGGCGCCCACTGAGAAGGATGCGAACCCCAGGATCCGGAGCGACATTCCGATGGCAGACGAAGACGCCTCGAACACCCAGATCCCGAGCCATGATGCGCTGCCGCTTCCCGACTACGACCACCTGCCGCTCGAGGCCGTGCAGCAGCGCATCCGCGCGCTCTCCGCGGAGGAACTCCAGCAGGTGCTGGCGTACGAGCAGGCCCACGCCTCCCGGCTCCTCGTGATGCAGACCATGGAGGCGAGACTGCAGGAGCTGGCGGCCGGCGCCAGCCCCTCGTCGGGCTCGGCCGGCGGCGTCGCGCCCGAACGGGCGGAGGGAGCGCGCGGCGGATCGAAGATCTCGCCGGAGACGGCGGGACCGCCCCAGAACCCGCCGTCGCACGGCACACCGCAGAACCCGGCGCAGCCTCGCTGAACGGGTGCGCCGGGCGTCCCCGGAGCCGATCGCACCAAGGAGGAAGTCATGCCCGCAGGGTCCAGCTCCAAGCGGGAGCGTCAGTACGAGCACATCAAGGAGGGCGCGGAGAAGCGCGGGACCTCCACAGGGCGGGCGAAGGAGATCGCCGCGCGGACCGTCAACAAGGAGCGGGCCCGCTCGGGCGAGTCGAAGACCGCCGGCAAGACGTCCACCCGGGACAGGAAGTCGGCCCCCGAGCGCGGCGGCGAACGGTCCGGGTCCGGGTCGCAGGGTCCGACGAAGGACCAGCTGTACGAGGAGGCCAAGAAGAAGAACGTCGAGGGGCGCTCCTCGATGAACAAGGAGGAGCTGCGCCAGGCACTCGGCCACTGAGCCCTCGCCCGGACGGCGGGCACAGCGGAGCGGCACGGCAACCGCGACGATGCGGTTGCCGTGCCGCCCTGGCCGTGCCGCCCTGTTGGGAGCCGGCCGGGCTACCGGCCCTCCTCCCGGCTCACTTCCTTGTTCACGTCCGCGGGCGAGTCGTAGGGTCGTAGGTCTTCTCCGGCAGGCAGCCGAGCGCGCTCATGATCTTCTCGTCGGCTCCGTGCTGCTTCGCCTGGTCCACGATCTGCTTCTTGTCGGCGGGGTAGCCGACGCCTCCCAGGGCCTTCTGCAATTCGATGGGATTCACGTTCATACCGATGGCCTCGTACCGGGACGGTGTACGGGTGACGCGGTACGGAGCGTCCGCCCGGCAGGGGGATGCCGGCAGCGCGGCGCGCTGCCGGCATCCCGGGTCGTCACTCTTCGTCGTCGGCTTTGCGGTCGTCGGCTTTGCGGTCGTCGGCCTCGCGGGAGCGTTCATGTGCCTGGCGGCTGGTGTCGGTCCTGGGGTCGTCGTCCGCCACCGGCTCGGGGTCCTTCGCGTCCTCGGTGTGCGTGTGCTGCCCGGACTTCAGGTAGCCCTGCATCTGGTGCTTGAGCTCGTCGTCCTCGCGGGGACTCTTGGGGTTGCTTCCACGCTGCATGGCTGTCGCCTCCAGGGTTCGGGTCGTGGCCCCCTGTCGACCGCCGGGTACCCGCCGGCCCGGCGGTCGACACGCACCGACCCCTGACCGGCGCGGCGCACCGGCGTCACAATGACATGGACGTGAAAGACCGCTTTCGTCCTCCTCCACCCTCGTCGGCCGCCCGGGACCGGGCTACGATCGATCACCACCCCGCACCTGGCGCGCCCGCGCGCCGCCCGACGAGACATGACGCGCCCAGATGCCGTGATCCGGCAGCACGCGGCCGCAGAGAGCCGACCCGGCAGAGTTGGAGACCCCGTGTTCTACTACGTGCTCAAGTACGTCCTTCTCGGGCCTCTGTTGCGGTTGCTCTTCCGGCCGCGCATCGAAGGACTTGAGCACATCCCCGCCGACGGCGCGGCGATCGTCGCGGGCAATCACCTCTCCTTCTCCGACCACTTCCTGATGCCGGCGATCATCAAGCGGCGCATCACCTTCCTCGCCAAGGCCGAGTACTTCACCGGGCCCGGCCTCAAGGGGCGGCTGACGGCGGCGTTCTTCCACAGCGCCGGGCAGATCCCGGTCGACCGTTCGGGCAAGGAAGCCGGTCAGGCGGCCATCCGCGAAGGGCTCGGGGTGCTGGGCAAGGGCGAGTTGCTGGGCATCTATCCGGAGGGCACCCGGTCGCACGACGGCCGGCTCTACAAGGGCAAGGTCGGGGTGGCCGTCATGGCCCTCCGGGCGGGTGTGCCGGTGGTGCCGTGCGCGATGGTGGGGACCTTCGAGATCCAGCCGCCCGGTCAGGTGCTCCCGAAGATCAAGCGCGTCACGGTCCGGTTCGGGAAGCCGCTGGACTTCTCGCGCTACGCGGGCCTGGAGAACCAGAAGGCGGCGATCCGGGCGATCACCGACGAGATCATGTACGCGATCCTGGAGCTCTCCGGCCAGGAGTACGTCGACCGCTACGCCGCCGAGGTCAAGGCCGAGGAGCAGCAGCGCGAGCAGGAGCAGCGCGTCGCCAGGCCGACCCGGTTCCTGCGGCGGCGCGGCTGACGCGAGGCGTACAGGGTCGCCGTCGGTCAGTGGTGCGGGCCGCCGAGCAGATCCTGTTGCGCCTCGTCGAGCACCCGGCGCAGGGTGAGTGCGTCCGGGGCGAGTGCGGTGACCAGTGCGGCGGGGCCGGCGAGCGGGGTGAGCGCCGCGGTGGGCCCCAGCAGCCGGGGCTCGGGCGGCTTGTCCTCGAACGCCGGTTCCACGACGAGGAGTTGGCCGACCGCCCGGTGGCCGGCGAGCACGGCGGGGCCGTCCCAGCCGCCGGGGGCGCCGGGCCCGCAGGCGAGTTCGGTGTCGAGCAGGGGGCGGCCGGCCCGGTGGACGGTGAGGCGGGTGGTGAGCGTGCCGGGCTCCTCCCCGTACCGTCCGAGGATCTGTTCCTCGCGGAGCACCAGGCGCGCGCCGGCGGCGAGGCGTACCCGGGTGTGCGTACGCAGGTCGCTGCCGCGTACGGCGATCAACTGCTCGGGCAGCCAGCGCAGTTCTGCGTCCTCGCCGACGTCCAGTGTGATGTCGTAGCGGGCCGGTACGGGTTCGCGGCCCGGCAGGGCGATGGTGGCGGCGGCGGAGTCGACGGTCAGGAGCGTGCCGTCGCGGACGGTGGCGTCGACGGCGAGCCGGTCGCCGCCGAGCGGCGCGCTCATCGCGCCGACCATGGTGACCCGCAGCCCGGGCCCGTGGGCGCGGGTGCGGCGCAGCGCGATGGGTCCGTCGCCGGCCAGGACAGGCAGTCCGGCGCCGTCGGCGACGATCCGGGCCGTTGCCTCGATGCCCACGGGGGTTCAGCCGGTCCAGGCGGCGAGCTGGGCGCGCACCCATGCGGCGACCGGGGCGACACCGTCCTCGTCGCGCAACGACGTGAAGACGACGGGCAGTTCGCCGCGCTGCTCCTTGGCGTCGCGCGCCATCCGGGCGAGGTCGGAACCGACGTGCGGCGCCAGGTCGGTCTTGTTGACGACGAGGAGGTCGGCGGTGGTGACGCCGGGGCCGCCCTTGCGCGGGATGTCGTCGCCGCCGGCGACGTCGATAACGAAGACCTGGGCGTCCACGAGGCCCTTGGAGAACGTCGCGGTCAGGTTGTCGCCGCCCGATTCGACGAGGATCAGGTCGAGCGGGCCGACGCTGTCCTCGAGGTCCTCGACGGCTTCGAGGTTGGCGGAGATGTCGTCGCGGATCGCGGTGTGCGGGCAGGCGCCGGTCTCGACGGCCTGGATGCGTTCGGGCGGCAGCACCGCGTTGCGCAGCAGGAACTCGGCGTCCTCGCGGGTGTAGATGTCGTTGGTGACGACCGCGATGGAGAGCTGGTCGCGCAGGGCCCGGCAGAGGGCGGCGACGGTGGCGGTCTTGCCGGAGCCCACCGGCCCGCCGAGTCCGATCCGCAGGGCCCGCCGCGTGCCGTCGGGGCGTGCGGCGTCGGCACTGACGGCCGGGGCGGTCTCGTGGTGGTGGTCGAGGTGCATGGTGTGGCTCCTTGGTACGAGGGCGGGTGCGGGACCGGCCCGGTCAGGACGCGAAGAGGCGTACCGGCCAGGCCGCGTGCTCCTCGGCGGTGATCTCCAGCAGCGGCGCCGACGCGGCGGGCAGTGCGTCGACGCCGTCGTGGGCGGCGGCCGCGGCCCGTGCCGCCACGTCGTCGGTCTCCGGCGCGAGGCGGGCGAGGACGGCGGTGGCCTGGAAGGGGTCCAGACTCAGCAGCCGTACGGCCGCGGTCGCCGGGCCGCTGATCGTCTCGTACGCCACGCAGTGCGCGGCGTCCTCGGCGCCGAGACCGGCGGCGCGAGCGGCTGTGCCGAGCACGACGGGCTGGTGCGTGCCGCGCGGGAACCGGGCGGCGAGCGCGTCGAGCAGCGGATCCGGCCAGGTGGCGCGGGCCGCGCGCATCATCTGCCGGCCGAGTCTGCGGGCCGCCGCCCGCAGGGCCGGCGAGGGGGTGCGGGCGTCGGCGGCGGCGTCGAGTTCGACCGGGTCGTGGCCGAGCGCGGCGCAGGCGGCGAGGGCCGCGGAGGTGAGGCCGGTGGTGTGCAGCCGGCCCCGGCAGAACGCGGCGAGGTCCGCCGCGTCCTTGATGCGCCCGGCCCGGACGGCGGCCTCGGCCCCACCGGAGTGCGCGTGACCTCCGGCGGGGAAGCGGCCGTCGGCGAGGACGAGCAGCGCGGCGCGGCTCATGCTGCTCTCCCGCGGGTCGGGCCGGGGCGGGCCTCGGCGGCGAGCGTCCTGGTCGTCATCAGAAGAGGAAGTACCGCTGGGCCATGGGGAGTTCCGCGGCGGGCGCCGGTTCGACGGCCTCGCCGTCGATCGTCACCGTGAACGTGTCGGCGTCGACCTCCACCCGGGGCAGTGCGTCGTTCTCCCGCATGTCGGCCTTCGTCACCCGGCGGGTGCTGCGGATCGGTACGAACTCCTTGTCCAGCCGCAGCCGTTCCGGCAGGTCGTCCTCGATGGCCGCCTGCGCGACGAAGTTGACCGAGCTGCTGGCCGCCGCGCGGCCCAGCGCGCCGAACATCGGGCGGGGCAGGACCGGTTGCGGCGTGGGGATCGAGGCGTTGGCGTCACCCATCTGGGCATAGGCGATCTGGCCGCCCTTGATGACCAGCTGCGGCTTCACGCCGAAGAACGCCGGGTCCCACAGCACGAGATCGGCGAGTTTGCCGGTTTCCACCGAGCCGATCTCACCGTCGATGCCCTGGGCGACCGCGGGGTTGATCGTGTATTTGGCGACATAGCGACGTGCCCGGTGGTTGTCGGCGCGTCCGTCGCCGGGGAGTGCGCCCCGGCGCTTCTTCATCACGTGCGCGGTCTGCCACGTACGCATGATCACCTCGCCGATCCGGCCCATCGCCTGCGCGTCGGAGGAGATGATCGAGATCGCTCCGAGGTCGTGCAGGATGTCCTCGGCCGCGATGGTGGACGGCCGGATGCGCGACTCCGCGAAGGCGAGGTCCTCGGGGACGGCCGGGTTGAGGTGGTGGCAGACCATCAGCATGTCGAGGTGCTCGTCGATGGTGTTGACGGTGTGCGGCCGGGTCGGGTTGGTGGAGCTGGGCAGGACGTACGGCTCGGAGACGACGGTGATGATGTCCGGTGCGTGCCCGCCGCCCGCGCCCTCCGTGTGGTACGCGTGGACGGTGCGGCCCGCGATGGCGGCGAGCGTGTCTCCGACGAAGCCGGCCTCGTTCAACGTGTCCGTGTGGATGGCGAGTTGGGCGCCGGTCTCGTCGCAGACGCCCAGACACGCGTCGATGGCCGCGGGGGTCGCGCCCCAGTCCTCGTGGATCTTGAACCCGAGGGCGCCGCCGCGCAGTTGGGAGTACATGGCGTCGCGGGAGGTGGTGTTGCCCTTGCCGAGCAGGCCGATGTTGACCGGGAAGGTCTCCAGCGCCTCGAACATCCGGGCAAGGTGCCACGGGCCGGGTGTGACGGTGGTGGCCTTGGTCCCTTCCGCCGGACCGGTGCCGCCGCCGACGAGGGTGGTCACCCCGGTGGCGAGCGCCTGCTCGACGAGGGTCGGCGAGATGAAGTGGACGTGCGCGTCGACGGCCCCGGCAGTGAGGATCTTCCCGTTGCCCGCGATGATCTCGGTCTCCGGCCCGATGACCAGGGCCGGGTGGACGCCGTCCATGGTGTCGGGGTTGCCGGCCTTGCCGATGCCGCTGATCCGCCCGTCGCGCAGCGCGATGTCGGCCTTCACCACGCCCCAGTGGTCGAGGATCACGGCCCCGGTGATCACGGTGTCGGGCGCACCCTCGGCCCGTGTCGTGCGGGCCTGGCCCATGGACTCGCGGATCACCTTGCCGCCGCCGAAGACCGCCTCGTCGCCCGCGCGGCCGGGGCCGCCGGAGAGGTCGCCCTCGATCTCGACGAGCAGGTCGGTGTCGGCGAGGCGGATACGGTCGCCGGTGGTGGGGCCGAACAGGTCGGCGTACACGGCGCGTCGCAGTTCAGCCATCGAGGTGTCCTCCGGTCTCTCCGCGCAGCCCCGCCACGATCCGGCGGCCGGCGAGCGGTACGAGTTCCACGTCGACGGGGACGCCCGGCTCGAAGCGGACGGCGGTGCCGGCGGCGACGGCCAGCCGCTTGCCGCGGGCGGCGGCCCGGTCGAACTCGAGACCGGGGTTGGCCTCGGCGAAGTGGTAGTGGGAGCCGACCTGGACCGGGCGGTCGGCGGCGTTGACGACGGTGAGACGGGTGGTCTCGCGGCCCTCGTTGAGGACCACCGGACCGTCGCCGTAGAGGATCTCTCCGGGAATCATGTGCGTCACGCCCCTCAGAGGATCGGCTCGTGGACGGTCACGAGCTTGGTGCCGTCGGGGAAGGTGGCCTCCACCTGGACGTCATGGATCATCTCGGCGATGCCGTCCATGACGTCGTCCCGGGTGAGCACCTTCCGTCCGGACACCATGAGCTCGCTGACGCTGCGGCCGTCGCGGGCGCCTTCGAGGATGTGCACGGTGATGAGGGCGACGGCCTCGGGATGGTTCAGCTTCACACCGCGTGCCCTGCGCTTCTGCGCGACGTCGGCGGCCACATGGATGAGCAGCCGCTCCTGTTCGTGCGGGGAGAGTTGCACGCGTCCACCTCACTGTCGTCCGGCCAAGTGATCGCCGGCCGCGATGGACCGCGGCGCGCTTCAACGGCCTGTTGAACCGCGCGCGGGTGTTCCACGACCAGGCGTCGAACCTTAGGACGCGGTTTTTTCCGGCACTTTTCCGATGCGTTAACTGAACTTCGGCTCCGCCGCCATCTTCGGCTCCCCCGGCGCCTTCGGCTCGCCCGGCATCTCCGGCTCCGGGCTCTGCGGCTCGCGCATCGACATCAGCGCGCGCAGCCCGTCCTCCAGGACCTCGACCTTCACGTTGCCGAAGAGGGCCTGCTGCGCGATGAACCCCTGGGCGGTCGCGATGAGAGTGCGGGCCACATGGTCCGGGTCGACGTCCGCCTCCATCTGCCCGGACGCCCGGTAGGCGCGGACGAGGTCCGCCCATACGCCGCGCATCCGGCCGTAGCCGTCGTCGAGGACCGCGGCCAGCCGCTCGTTGCGCAGGGTCTCCGTCCACACCTGGACGATCAGCCGGGCGAATGCCTGCCGGTCACCGCCCGGCACCTCCTCGACCAGCATCCGCCGCAGCACCCGCCCGAGGAGTACGTCGGGCGTGGGGGGCGGTGTGGTCCGCGCCGCCTCCTCGAAGGCCGAGCGGATGCTGCTGAACGCCTCGTCGGCGATGGCCGCGATCAGCTCCTCCTTGCTGCGGAAGTACCGGTACACGGCCCCGGCCGACAGTCCCGACTCACGCAGGATGTCCTGCATGGACGTGGCGTGGAAGCCGTTGCGGGAGACGCAGCGGGCGGCGCCGTCGAGGATCTGGCGGCGACGGGCGTCGAGGTGTTCCTGGGATACGCGAGCCATGGGCCAAAAGTAAAACGAACATTCATTCTTGACAAGCTCGGGTCACGGCGGGACAGTGGCGGCAATGGCAAAACGAACGATCCTTCTCTTTAGGAGTTCCCATGTCCGCTGCACCTCACCGCCGCGTGATCGTGGTGATGGTCCTGGTCCCGGTCGTGGCGGCGCTCGCCCTGTGGGCCTTCGCCTGGCCGGCCGCCAGGACCGCGCCGCGCGACCTGCCCATCGGCGTCGCGGGCCCCACCGCGGCCGCGGGTCAGCTCGAGCAGCGCTTCGAAAAGCGCGGCGGCGCCTTCGACATCCACCGCTACGAGGACGAGGCCGCCGCCAGGACCGCGATCGAGGACCGGGTCGTATACGGGGCCGTGGTCGCCGGGCCCGAGGGCCCGAAGCTGCTGATCGCCACCGGAGGCGGACCCGCCGTCGCCCAGCTGCTGGAGCAGGCGGTGACGGCGCAGGCCCCGCCGGGCGCCGAGGTGCGGGTGACGGACCTCGCACCGCTCCCGGCCGGCGACCCGCGGGGCAGCACGCTCCCCGCGAGCGTCCTGCCGCTGGCCCTCGGCGGCGTCGCGGCCGGAGCGCTGGTGACCCTGCTGGGCCTGCGCGGCACGCGGGCCGCCGGCGCGCTCGCCGGCGCGGCCGTCCTGGTCGGCATCTCCGCCACGGCGATCGCCCACAGCTGGCTCGGCGTACTCGACGGCGACTGGTGGGCGGAGGCGGGCGCACTGAGCCTGACGGTCGCCGCGGTCGGCGCTCCTGTCGCCGGGCTCGCCGCACTGCTCGGCACGCCGGGCGTCGGGGCCGGGGCGCTGCTGATGGTGTTGCTCGGCAACCCGTTCTCCGGCGCGTCGTCCGCGCCGGAACTACTGCCCGGGCCGGTCGGCGACCTCGGCCAGTGGCTCCCGCCGGGCGCGGGCGCGACCCTGATGCGCTCAGTGGCGTACTTCGACGGCGCCGGCGGAGCCGCGGCGCTGCTGACGCTGTCCGTGTGGGCGGCCCTGGGGCTGACCGCCGTACTCGTCGCCCCCCGCCGCCGCACCCCGGCCCCGGAGGGTACGTCACCCCACCCCTCCCCCGTCCCGGCCACCTGACCCCACGAACCGGCCGCGCGCCCCCGCTGTAGCGGACGGGGGCGCGCGGTCTTCTGCTGTGCGGTCGCGGAGAGTTCTAGCCGCGGTCCTCGGGATGGTGGCGCTCGGGGCCGTGATGCTCGGCGGTCAGGCCGAAGCGACCACGGGCGCCCGAGGCCGGGGAGGACGACCCGAGGTACGACGCGGAGCTGATCACCTGCTCCTCCCCCGCTTCTGCCGCCGCGGCCCCGCTCTCGAGCCGCTTCAGATCGGCGGCGGACACCAGCGCCACGAGCGGCTTCCCGTGCCGGGTCACCACCACAGGTTCGGCGAGCCTGCGCGGGCCAGCGCGACCGGAATCCCATGTCCGCCGTCTACGACACGATGCAGGTGATCACCTGCGACGGGGCGACCACCTGCCTCGGCCAGGCCGCCTCGGTCGCGGCCGCGCTGCTCGCCGCCGGTGCACCGGGGAAGCGGACGGCGCTGCCGGGGGCCCGCGTCGTGATGCAGCAGCCCTCGTACGAGGAGCCGTTGCGCGAACAGCCGTCCGATCTGGAGATCCACGCCGCCGAGTTGCTGCGGCTGCGCGAACAACTGGCCGGGATGCTCGTGCGCCACACCGGCCAGACGCCGGGGCGTATCGCCGGCGACCTGGAGCGGGACAAGGTGTTCGACGCGTCCGCGGCCAGGGAGTACGGCCTGATCGATCACGTCATCGCCTCCCGCAAGATCTCGGCCGCACCCTCCCCCGCCGGGCGGTGAGCCCGGCATGCTGCCGCCCGAACTGCCGCCGCTGCCCGCTCTCACGCGTGCCGAGGCCGAGTTCGTCGACTGCTACCTCGAAGTCCTCGACCTGGTCGGCCGGATCAATCCGGCCCGCGCCACCCACACCTACGCGGCCCTGCGCGCCGCGCAGGCGCTGGTCGGGCGGGCGGGCGCGCTCAAGGGGGCTCTGACGCTCATGCACATACGGGGCGAGAGTGAGGTGTACACGCACACGCTCACCGAGGCGTTGCGCGTGCTCGACGGTGAGCGCAGGGCGAAACGGGTGACCGTGCCGCCGGTTTCGGGAAGTTGACGGTCGCTCTGCTGCCCCAACCGCCGCCCGGTCAGCGGCATTCGTCGCCCGTTCGGTGGAGCTTCGCCGAAGTTGTTGCGTCTCGTACGACTTGCGCGGCGCGGCCACCGATCTGACGCAGTCGGCTGCTTCGTCGCTGGTACAACCATGTTTCCGGGTCACGGGAAGAGCGGCTCGACCGTCCTGCCCACCCGAAAGGGCCAGTCGTGATCAGCTTCACAAAAGCCGTTTCAACTCGGAAATCGGACATGGGTGGGTAACGATCCGTGGGACGACAAGCCCCCGTCACCTCGACGGGGCGGTCCGGGCGGACGCTGAGTCCTGCCGCCGCGCCGGACGTCTGGTCGACGGAAGTGCATCGGCAGGAGTGGAGGACCCGAGCAGTACGGCGTGACCGGCTCCCGGACACGCCTTGGGGTGAAGCCGCTTCGGCGGCCGGGCGTCTTCGCCGGTCCGAACCCGACAGGTCATCCTTCACAGGCGGCTGACGAAGGGTTGCGCATGACTGCGCAGGTTCATCTCCCGCTCCTCTTCTCCCGGGCGGGCGCCGTATCGGCACTGACGATCGCCGCCGTGGGCGGCACACTCCTCGCCCCGGGCGGTACCACCCCGGCCCACGCGATCAGCAGCCACGCGAGCAAGGCGCTCAAGGTGGCGGCGTCGAAACAGGGATCGCCGTACCGGTGGGGCGCCACGGGCCCCAACCGTTTCGACTGCTCCGGGCTGACTCTCTACTCGTACAAGAAGGCCGGGAAAATACTGCCCCGGACCGCACAGCAGCAGTACAACCGGACGCGGCACATCTCCGCCTCCGACCGCCGGCGCGGTGACTTGGTGTTCTTCCATTCCGGCGGCGCCGTGTACCACGTGGGCATCTACGCCGGGAACGGCAGGATCTTGCACTCGCCGAAGACCGGTGACGTGGTCCGGCTGGCCAAGATCTGGACGCGGAGCGTCAAGTACGGCCGGGTGCGCTGACACCCCGGCGGTTCCCTCGCGGTGGCGCGCCGTCAGTGCGCCGTCGACTGGACCAGGAGCGTCGCGCCGAGCACGGTCAGCGCACCGCCGGACGCGCCCTCGACGGCGCGGGCGGTGCGCGGCCTGCGCAGCCACCGGCCGAGCCGGTCGACCAGCAGCGCCACCACCGGGAACCAGATCAGCGCCAGCAGCACGACGACCCCCGCCAGCAGCAGGGTGCGCGGCAGCACCGCGGCGCCGTCGGGTACGAACTGCGGCAGCAGGCTCAGGAAGAGCACCGGCGCCTTCGGGTTGAGCACGTTGGTGAGGAAGCCCTGCCGCAGCCCGCGTCCGACGCCGCTCACGGTCGCGCCCTCGAGCTCGGGGGCGTCCGGCCGCGCGCGGAGCGCGGTCCGCACCGCGCGGACGCCCAGATACAGCACATACGCGCCGCCGGCGATCTGCAGGGTCCGGTACAGCAGGGGCACCGTCGCGAGGAGCGCGGCGAGCCCCGCGACGGCCAGCGCCGTGTGGACGAGCAGACCGGCCGCGACGCCCACCGCGCAGGCGACGCCGGCGTGCCGTGAGGCGATCGCGTTGCGTACGACGACGGTGAAGTCGGCGCCGGGCATGGCGACCATGCCCGCGGCGACCCCGAGGAAGGCGATCAGCTGTACGTCCATGCCCCCAGACTGGACCGTCCGGGGCCTTAACGAGTACGTGCAATCCTTGCAGGCAGGCCTGAAGCAACGCTTAAGGGGTGGCATGTACGACCCGACCCGGCTGGCCGCGCTCGTCGCCGTGGCGGAGGCCGGTTCCATCACCCGGGCGGCCGCCCGGCTGGGCTACACGGCGCCGGCTTTGTCGCAGCAGATCGCCAAGCTGGAACGGGAGGCCGGGGCCGTGCTGGTGGTGCGTTCGCACCGCGGCGCGCGCCTGACGGCGGCCGGCGAGCTGCTCGCCGAGCGTGCCCGGCGGGTGCTGGACGAGATGGAGCGGGCACGGCACGAGCTGGCCGGGCTCGCGGGGCTCTCCGGCGGCCGGCTGCGGGTCGGCACGTTCACCACCGCCGGTATCCATCTGCTGCCGCCGGTACTCAGCGCGTTCCGCCGTGCGTATCCGGGCGTCGAGCTCAGCGTCGCCGAGTACGAACCGCCGGGCGGTGTCACCGCGGTGGCGACCGGGGAGGTCGACGTGGCGCTCACCCACACCTACGAACCGGCCGAGCCGGCCGCACCGCCGCCGGGTGTGGTCGTGGAACCGCTGCTGGTGGAGGAGTTGGTGCTGGTGACGGCGCCGGGGCATGTGCTGGCCGGCGGCTCCGGCCGGCTGCCCGTCGGCGACCTGGCCGGTCAGCCGCTGATCAGCAGCGCTCCCTCGCACCCGCCCCGCAAGGGGGTCGAGGGCGCGCTGGCGCGGGCCGGTGCGACGCCGGCCGTGGTGTGCGAGTCACCCGGCTACGCACTGGTGTGCGCGCTGGTCAGCGCGGGGCTCGGGGTGGCCGTCGTACCGGAGATGGTCGCCGCGATGGCGCCGACGCCGTTGCGGACACGCCAGTTGGAGCCGGCCGCGTTCCGCCGGACGATCTCGGTGGCGCACCGGGGCGAGGACTCGGGCCCCGCCGTGCGGTCCCTGCGGGCGCTGCTGCGCGGCGCGTTCGTCAGGGCGGGCGCCCGTCCGGGGCCGGCCCCGCAGTGACCCGTCGCGCGTCTGACGGCGGCCGGTCAGCTCCGGACGGGGACGGACCAGGGCAGTGCGATCCAGACGGTCTTGCCGCCCTCCTCGGTGGGCGTGACGGACATCCGTCCGCCGTACTCCGCGGTGAGGGTGCGGATGATGACCATGCCGCGGCCGTTGTCCTGGCGGACGGCGGCGGGCAGCCGCCGCGGCCACCGCGGATGGCTGTCGGTTACGCCGATGCACAGCTCCTCGTCGCGTTCGAGCCGCAGGTCCACCGTGAACGTCGGCGACTGGCCGAAGGTGTGCTGAACGGCGTTGGTGGCGAGCTCGGACACGATCAGCCGGACGGTGGCGACGGCCTCGTCGTCGGGCTCGAGCCCCCACTCGCACACGGCGTCCGTGACATGTCTCCGCGCGGCGGAGACCGAGGCCGGCTCGCTCGGCAGAGTGACGGATGTTTCCTGATGGTCTGCCATGGCGGCGCTGTCCCTTTCCCACCGCGGCCGGGCTCCGACTCGTCGCGGATGAAACGCGGGAACGGCCACGGACTACGCTTCCGCGTCAGAGTGCCACTTATCGTGCGTCAGGGGCGGGGATCCACCGAGATCAGTACATTTCTGTCGCTCGATGCGGTGAACTCTGCTACGGGCGAACGTATTTGAGGCCCCGGCACAGGCCCCCGACAGAGGGGCCCGGCGAGGCGCGTCCGGCTGACGGCACGGCGTCCGGCTCAACGGCCGGGCGCCGCCCGGATGATCGTGGCGAGCGCCGCGTCGACCTGCCGCTCGGTGAGATCCGCCCGGGCGGTGAGACGGATGCGGGAGATCCCGTCGGGCACGGACGGCGGCCGGAAGCACCCGACCACGAGCCCCGCCGCCCGGCAGTCCGCCGCCCAGCGCAGCGCCCCGCCCGGTGACGGCGCCTGTACGGAGACCACCGCGGCGTCCGGCCGGGCCGCGGTGAGCCCGGCGTCGGTGAGCCGCCGGTGCAGCGTCGCCGCGACCTCGCGGGCCCGGCTCGCAAGACGGGGCTCGCGGCGCAGCACCCGCAGGCTCGCGAGCGCCCCGCCGGCCGCGGCGGGCGCCAGACCGGTGTCGAAGATGAACGTCCGCGCCGTGTTCACCAGGTGGTCGATGACCCGGGCCGGGCCGAGGACCGCCCCGCCCTGGCTGCCCAGGGACTTGGACAGCGTCAGCGTGGCGACCGTGCCCGCCGCGCCGGCCAGCCCGGCGGCGTCCAGGCCGCCCCGGCCGCCGTCGCCGAGGACCCCGAGGCCGTGCGCGTCGTCGACGACGAGCGCCGCGCCGTGCTCACGGCAGGCGTCGGCGAGACCGGGCAGCGGCGCGGCGTCACCGTCGACGGAGAAGACCGAGTCGGTGACGACGAGGGCCCGCCGGCCGGGGTGCGCGCCGAGCGTCTTGCGTACGGCCGCCACGTCGGCGTGCGGGACGACCGCCGTCTCCGCGCGGGACAGGCGGCAGCCGTCGACGACGGAGGCGTGGTTGCCCGCGTCGGAGACGACGAGCGCGTCACGGCCGCTGAGCGCGGTGACGGCGGCGAGGTTGGCCGCGTAGCCGGAGGACAGCACAAGGGCCGCCTCGAAGCCGCAGAAGTCGGCGAGCTCGTCCTCCAGTTCGGCGTGGAGTTCGGTGCTGCCGGTGACGAGCCGGGAACCGGTGGCCCCCGCGCCCCACCGGCGGGCGGCCCGGGCGGCGCCCTCGGTGACCTCCGGGTGGCGGGTGAGTCCCAGATAGTCGTTGCTCGCAAGATCCAGCAGGTCGCTGTCGGCCGCGCGGGGCCGGAGCGTGCGGACGAGGCCCGCGTGCTCGCGTCGGCGGGACTCGTCGTCGATCCAGTCGAAGGGATCCTGCGGCATGGTGGTCCGGTCCTTTTGTAGGCAGCGGACAGACCCTAGCCCGGCTCGGCCGGGCGTCGGGTGTGGCCATGCACACACCTTCAAACAGCGCTGTTGTGGAGTTCCTCCTTGGCCAGGGCCCGTGCCGTGCGCAAGGATCTGCGCCATGGACCTGCTGAACACGCTGGTGGAGAAGGGGCTGCGGCGCGAGCTGCCGACCCGTGAAGAAGCGCTCGCCGTACTGGCGACCTCCGACGACGACCTGCTCGAAGTGGTGGCCGCGGCCGGCAAGGTGCGCCGGCAGTGGTTCGGACGGCGGGTGAAGCTGAACTATCTGGTGAATCTGAAGTCGGGCCTGTGCCCGGAGGACTGCTCGTACTGCTCCCAGCGGCTGGGTTCGAAGGCGGAGATCCTCAAGTACACGTGGCTGAAGCCGGAGGAGGCCTCCCAGGCCGCGGCGGCCGGTGTGGCGGGCGGCGCGAAGCGGGTCTGCCTGGTGGCGAGCGGGCGCGGGCCGACGGACCGTGACGTGGACCGTGTTTCGAAGACCATCGAGACGATCAAGGAGCAGAACGAGGGCGTCGAGGTCTGCGCCTGTCTCGGGCTGCTCTCGGACGGTCAGGCCGAGCGGCTGCGTGACGCGGGCGCCGACGCGTACAACCACAACCTGAACACGTCCGAGGGGACGTACGGGGACATCACGACCACCCACACCTACGCGGACCGCGTGGACACCGTCACCAAGGCGCACGCCGCGGGCCTGTCCGCGTGCTCCGGGCTCATCGCCGGCATGGGCGAGAGCGACGAGGACCTGGCCGACGTCGTCTTCGCACTGCGGGAGCTCGACCCGGACTCGGTCCCGGTGAACTTCCTCATTCCCTTCGAGGGCACACCGCTCGCCAAGGAGTGGCACCTCACGCCGCAGCGGTGTCTGCGCATCCTCGCGATGACCCGGTTCGTCTGCCCCGACGTGGAGGTCCGGCTCGCGGGCGGGCGCGAGGTGCATCTGCGTTCGATGCAGCCGCTCGCGCTGCACCTCGCCAACTCGATCTTCCTGGGCGACTACCTGACCAGCGAGGGCCAGGCCGGCCAGGCCGACCTGGACATGATCACGGACGCCGGCTTCGAGGTGGAGGGCACGGACACGACGACCCTGCCCGGCCACCGCGCGGCGGGCGGCGGCTGCGGGTCGGTGTGCGGCGACGGTGACGGGGACGGCGAGGGCGGCTGCGCCGGCGGCGCGCCGGCCGAGGCGGCGGCTGCCTCGGCGGCGGAGCCGGGCGCCCGTACGGACCTGGTGGCGGTGCGCCGCCGGGGCGCCGGGACGGACCTCGCGCCCAATGCCTGACCTCACCCCCGGCGAGCTGCGGGCCCTGGACCGGGCCCACGTCTGGCACCCGTACGGCCCGATGCCGGGCCGTACGGACCCGCTGGTCGTCGAGTCCGCCTCGGGTGTCCGGCTGCGGCTCGCCGAAGAGGTGCACGGGCAGCGCGAGTTGATCGACGGCATGTCGTCCTGGTGGTCGGCCGTGCACGGCTACAACCACCCGGTCCTCAACGAGGCGGCGACCGCGCAGCTCGGGCGGATGAGCCATGTGATGTTCGGCGGGCTCACCCACGAGCCCGCCGTGCGGCTGGCCACCCGTCTGGTCGAGATCACCCCGGAGCCGCTGCGGCACGTCTTCCTCTGCGACTCGGGCTCGGTGTCCGTCGAGGTCGCGGTCAAGATGTGCCTCCAGTACTGGCGCTCGGTGGGCCGCCCCGCGAAGCAGCGGCTGCTGACCTGGCGCGGCGGCTACCACGGGGACACCTGGCAGCCGATGTCGGTGTGCGACCCCGAGGGCGGCATGCATGAGCTGTGGCAGGGCGTCCTGCCCCGCCAGCTCTTCGCGGACGCGCCGCCCGCCGCGTACGAGGAGTCGTACGCGCAGAGCCTGCGCGACCTGATCGCCCGGCACGCGGACGAACTGGCGGCGGTCATCGTGGAGCCCGTCGTCCAGGGCGCGGGCGGCATGCGCTTCCACTCCCCCGAGTATCTGCGGGTGCTGCGGGAGGCGTGCGACGAGTACGGCGTGCTGCTCGTCCTCGACGAGATCGCGACCGGCTTCGGCCGCACCGGCACGCTGTTCGCGGCCGGGCACGCCGGGATCTCGCCGGACGTGATGTGCCTGGGCAAGGCGCTGACCGGCGGCTATCTGACGATGGCGGCCACGCTGTGCACGTCACGGGTGGCGGAGGGCATCTCGCGGGGCGAGGTCCCGGTGCTGGCGCACGGCCCGACGTTCATGGGCAACCCGCTGGCGTCGGCCGTCGCCTGCGCCTCGATCGACCTGCTGCTCGGCCAGGACTGGCAGCGGGAGGTCAAACGCCTCGAGACGGGCCTGCGGGACGGGCTCGCCGAGGCGGCCGCGCTGCCGGGCGTACGGGACGTCCGCGTCCTCGGCGCGATCGGCGTCGTCCAGCTCGACCACGAGATCGACATGGCGGCGGCGACGGAGGCGGCGGTCCGGGAGGGCGTCTGGCTCCGCCCGTTCCGTGACCTCGTCTACACGATGCCGCCGTACGTCACGGACGACGCGGACCTGGCGCGTGTGTGCCGGGGAGTGCGGGCGGCGGTGCGGGCGGGGTGAGGTGGGGGCGGGTGCGCTGCGGGTGCGGGTGCGTGGCGCCTGCGGCGGGCTTGTTCCCCTACCCTCCCCTGCGGCCTGGCGGCCGCGGGGGGACCCCCACCTTCCCGAAACCGGGGCAGGCCCCGGACCCCGGTGCCGCCCTCCGGGCGGCGGGCCGGGCTCCGCCCGGTTTCGGGGAGGTGCGGGGTTGGGGAAAGCGCAGTCGGAACGGATGAAAGGCGCGGACGCGCATGGCAGTGATCGTCGTCACCGGAACCGGGACCGAGATCGGCAAGACCGTCGTCACCGCGGCCCTCGCCGCCGCGGCCCTCACGCAAGGGCGGTCCGTCGCCGTCGTGAAGCCCGCGCAGACCGGCGTCGGACCGGGTGAGGACGGCGACGTCGACGTGGTGCGGCGGCTCGCCGGGGACGTCACGCGGCGGGAACTCGCCCGCTACCCGGAGCCGTTGGCGCCCGCCACCGCCGCCCGCCGGGCCGGGCTGCCTCCCGTGCGCCACGGCGACGTCGCCGAGGCCGCCGCGAAGCTGGCCACCGAGCACGACCTGGTGCTGGTCGAGGGCGCGGGCGGCCTGCTCGTACGGCTCGACGACGACGGCGCCACCCTCGCCGACGTGGCGGCGGAGCTGGCCGCCCCCGTGCTCGTCGTCGCGCCCGCCGGGCTCGGGACGCTGAACATGACCGCGCTGACCGCGGAGGCGCTGCGCGCGAGGAGCCTGCAGCAGTTGGGGGTCGTGGTCGGGAGCTGGCCGGGCGAGCCGGATCTCGCCGCCCGCTGCAACCTGGCCGATCTGCCGGACGCGGCGGGGGCCCCGCTGCTGGGCGTCGTCCCGGCGGGCGCGGGCGCGCTCGCACCGGTCGAGTTCCGGCGGAGCGCCGCCGCCTGGCTGGCGCCGTGCCTCGGCGGCCGGTGGGATGCGGGGGCGTTCGCCGCCGCCGTAGGGTGAGTTCCATGCGCGCCAAGATCGACGAGCTCGTCCTCGACTGCCACGACCCCGCCCGGCTGGCGCGGTTCTGGGCCGCGCTGCTGGGCGGCGATCCGGTGGACCGGTCCGACGACTGGTCGTACATCGATCCGCCGGAGTTCGTACGCCTCGCCTTCCAGCGGGTGCCGGAGGGCAAGTCGGTCAAGAACCGGCTGCATCTCGACCTGGACGCGGGCGACGTCGACGCCGCGGCGGACGAGGCGGTCGGGCTGGGCGCGGAGCGCCTCGGCGCGGTCGTCACCGACGACCACGGCCGGTTCCAGGTGCTGCGCGACCCGGAGGGCAACGAGTTCTGCTTCGTGGCGCCGCCCGACGCCTGATCGGCGCCGGCCGGGGGGAGAATGACGGTGACCGGCCAGTCCGTCCCGGGAGGCCCCGATGGTTCCGATGGCTCAGCGCGGCACGAAGGTCCCGAAGGACGCCGTCCACCATCCGATCTTCGCCCGTTTCTACGCGAAGGTGAGTGTGAGCGCCGACCTCAAGGGCGGCATCGCCGCCCACCGGGCCGAGCTGCTGGACGGGCTGTCGGGCCGGGTGATCGAGATCGGCGCGGGCAACGGTCTGAACTTCGCGCACTACCCCGCCGCCGTCTCCGAGGTGGTCGCTCTCGAACCGGAGCGCTCCCTGCGGGAGTTGGCCGTTCAGGCAGCGATGCGCGCCGAGGTCCCGGTGGACGTGGTGCCCGGCGCCGCCGAGGCCCTGCCGGTCAAGAGCGAGGGCTTCGACGCGGCCGTCGCGTCGCTGGTGCTGTGCACCGTACGGGACCTGCCGCGGGCGCTGTCCGAGATCAGGAGGGTCCTGCGGCCGGGCGGGGAGCTGCGGTTCTTCGAGCACGGGCTCGCGGAGGGCCGCGGCCTCGCGACGGCACAGAAGGTCGTGGACCGCACCGTGTGGCCGCTGCTGTTCGGCGGCTGCCACACCGCCCGCGACCCGATCGCCGCGATCGAGGAGGCCGGGTTCGAGCTCGGCCCGTACCGGCGGTTCCGGGTGCCGGACAGCGGGCCGCAGCTGCCGACCTCGCCGTGCGTCCTGGGCGTCGCGCGCCGCCCCCGGGAGCAGGAGGCGGAGACGGGCCGGTAGGCCGATCGCCGGGCGAGCGTCACTCGCTCCAGTTCCGCAGCTCCTCCGCGATGCGGGCGACGTCGGCGTCGCCGTCCTTGACCAGCCGGGCCAGGTCACGCACCTGCTCGGGCGAGGTGACGACCTTCAGACCGCAGGCGACGAGATAGCCGTACGCGACGGCCGAGGCGAACATGGCGTTGGACCGCTCCAGCGCCGGCACGTGCAGCAGCAGCTGCAGCAGGGCGGCGGCTCTGTCCGCCGGGTCGGCGTAGACGGGGACGCCGAATATCTCCGCCTCGTGACGGCTGACGGCGGCGACGAGCGCGCCCCAGTCCGTGACCTGGGGGTCGCCGGGGGTCTTGTGCTCGGCCACCATGAGCAGCCAGGCGAGGTCGATCCGCAGGCTCAACGCTTGTCGCCGAACTCCTCGGCGAAGACCGACTCGTACTGCTTCATGAAGTCGGCCGCCGCGTCGACGAAGGTGCGTCCCGCTTCGCCGGCGTCCTGCTTGACGAGTTCCTCGATGTACCGGTTCATGCTCACGCCGCGTTGCAGTGCCCGCTGCCGGGCGGTCTCCGCGGTGGACTCGTCCACGCGTACGTTCAACTGGGTCTTGGCCACACCTTCAAGCTAGCGCGAGGCCGCTAGCACCCGCAAGAGCCCACTCCCCCTCTCCCGCCGGCCGGCCGTCTCGCACCGCGAAAGCCGGTGGCGGGTCCGGCGCGCGACATGCTTGGCTCGCGGCCATGACCGACGCGCCGACCAGTACCGTGACCGACCTGCACATCCGCGGCGCCGCTCCCGAGGAGGCCGCGGCCGTGCTCGCCTTCTGGCAGCAGGCGGCGGAGGGCACCAGCATCACCGACGACGTGGACGGCGTCACGCGCCTGATCGCCCGCGACCCCGAGGCGCTCATCCTGGCCGAGCTGGACGGCGTCCTCGTGGGCTCGGTGATCGCCGGCTACGACGGGTGGCGCTGCTCCCTGTACCGGCTGGCGGTGCTGCCCTCCCACCGCCGGCGCGGAATCTCCGCGGCCCTGCTGGCGGCCGCCGAGGAACGGTTCGCCGCGGTGGGCGGCCGGCGCGGGGACGCGATGGTGCTCGAGGCCAACGAGCGGGCACACCGTGCGTGGGCGGCCGCCGGTTACGTGCGCGAGGACCACTGGCGCCGCTGGGTCAAGCCCTTGGCGTGAGGCCAGGGGCGCGGGAGTCCTTTGCCCGTCCTTTACTATGGGGAGCACTGTCCACTCCCCGGTATGAAAGGTGTGAGCGTCCGTCCATGGGCGAGCCTCCCAGTAGCCGACATCGCGCAATCCTCCTCCCGCTGTCCGATCATGGGACGGAGGTGAACCGATGACCGAGTTGCTGCTGCTCGCTGTGGCGGTGCTGCTCTCCCTCGCCTGCGGGGCCTTCGTCGCGGCGGAGTTCTCCCTCACGACGGTGGAACGCGGCGAGCTCGAACGGGCCGTGGAGCGGGGCGAACGCGGCGCGGCCGGTGCGCTCAAGGCCGTACGCAGCCTCACGTTCCAGCTGTCCGGCGCCCAGCTCGGCATCACCGTCACCAATCTGGTCGTCGGCATGCTCGCCGAGCCCTCGGTCGCCAAGCTCATCCGCGGCCCGGTGGAGGACCTCGGCTTCTCCCCCTCCGTCGCCTCGTCCGCGGCGCTGGTCATCGGCACCGGGCTGTCGACCGTCGTGCTGATGGTCGTCGGCGAGCTGGTCCCGAAGAACTGGGCCATCTCCTCACCGCTGGCCGTCGCCAAGGTCGTCGCCACGCCGCAGCGGATCTTCACCGCCGCGTTCCGGCCGCTGATCGCCCACCTCAACAACACCGCGAACCGCCTCGTGACGCGGCTCGGCATGGAACCGACGGAGGAGCTCGCCTCGGCGCGCAGCCCGAAGGAGCTGATCGCGCTGGCCCGCCACTCGGCGAAGGAGGGCGCGCTGGAGGCGGACACCGCCGAGCTCTTCGTCCGCACCCTCGGCCTCGGTGAGCTCACCGCGGAGAACGTGATGACCCCGCGCGTCCAGGTGACGGCCCTCGAGGTGCAGGCCACGGCCGAGGATGTCGCCAACGCGACTCGGGCGACCGGCCTGAGCCGCTTCCCGGTCTACCGGGGCAGCCTCGACACCGTCGTCGGCATCGCCCACATCAAGGACGTACTGGCCGTGCCCGCGCAGAACCGGCCGCGGCTGCGGGTCTCCGAGTTGCTGCGCGAACCGGTGCTGGTGCCGGAGTCGCTGACCGTCGACCGGCTGCTCGACCGGCTGCAGGGCAGGTCCACCATGGCCGTCGTCATCGACGAGTACGGCGGCACCGCCGGAGTGGTGACCATGGAGGACATCGTGGAGGAGGTCGTCGGAGAGGTACGCGACGAGCACGATCCGCACGAGACGCCCGACCTGGCGCCGGCCGGCGAGGACGCCGACGGGCGGTCCCTGTGGTCCGCCGACGGCGCGGCGCGCACCGACCAGCTGGCCGCCATCGGCCTGCGGGTGCCGGACGGCCCGTACGAGACACTCGCCGGACTCGTCGCCACCGAGCTGGGACGCATCCCCGCCGAGGGCGACGTCATCGACATGGCCGGCTGGCAGCTCGACGTCACCGACGCGTCCGGGCGGCGCGCGGCACGGGTGCTGATGCACGCACCCCTCGCGGCGGCCGTGGCGTCCGACGACTTCAGGGAGGCGGGACGATGATCGCGATCCAGCTCTTCGTCGGCCTGCTGACGCTGGTCCTCAACGCCTTCTTCGTCGGCGCGGAGTTCGCGCTGATCTCGGTGCGGCGCAGCCAGGTCGAGCCCGAGGCCCAGGCGGGCGACCGCCGGGCGCGCAGCGTGCTGTGGGGTCTGCAGCACGTCTCGGCGCTGATGGCGGCCGCCCAGCTGGGCATCACGCTGTGCACCCTGGTCCTCGGCATCGTCGCCGAACCGGCCATCGCGCATCTGCTGGAGCCGGCCTTCGACGCGGTGGGCGTGCCGCACGGAGCCGTTCATCCGATCTCGTTCGTCATCGCCCTGGCGCTCGCGACGTATCTGCACATGCTCCTCGGCGAGATGGTGCCGAAGAACATCGCGCTCGCGGAGCCCCTGCGCAGCGCGCTGCTGCTCGGGCCGCCGCTGGTGGCGATCGCACGGACGCTGCGGCCGGTGATCTTCACGATCAACGCGCTGGCCAACGGTCTGCTGAAGCTGCTGCGGGTCGAGACGAAGAACGAGGTCACCGCGACCTTCTCCGACGCCGAGCTGGCGAGCCTCGTCCAGGACGCCGGCGAGGCCGGCCTCCTCGACGACCGCTCCGCGGAACGCCTCCGCGACGCCCTCGAACTCGGCCGCAGGCCCGTCCGGGACGTGGTCCTGCCCATCGAGCGCGTGGTGTACGCGCAGGCCGGCACCACGCCGGAACAGCTGGAGGGCCTCTCCGCGGAGTCGGGCTTCTCCCGCTTCCCAGTGGTGGACGCGGGGCGCCGCATCCTCGGCTACCTGCACGTGAAGGACGCGCTGGACGCGGCGCCGCGGGACGTCGCCTTCCCGGTCTCGGCGATGCGGCCGATCGCCCGGGTGCGGGCGACGACCCCGCTGGACGACGTCCTCACCGCGATGCGGCGCAGCCGCACGCATCTGGCGGCGGTCCTCGACGAGGACGGGCGGCCGGAGGGGCTGGTGACGATGGAGGACATCCTGCGGGAGCTGGTGGGGCGCCCGGACTGAGGGGGTGGCGTGGGTGCGGGTGGGTGGCGCCTGCGGCGGGCTTGTTCCCCTACCCTCCCCCTGCGCCCTGGCGGCCGGGGGACCCCCCCTTCCCGAACCGGGGCAGGCCCCGGACCCCGTACCGCGCTCCGCGCGGTGGCCTCAAACGCCGGCCGGGCTTGAGTTGCCGGGCACATCCAGCCGCGCTGGGGGCACTCCCACGGCCGCAAGGCCGTAGGGGGATTTGAGGCGCGGGGTTCGGGGCGGAGCCCCGACATGACCGGCAAGTTCCAGCCCCGCCGGCGAAAGAGGAGTACGCACCCTTTCCGTGATCAACATATAGCGCGCCGAGGGGCTTGCGGCAAGGCCCCGGTCGTACCGCAGAATCAGCCGCCGAAGCCTGGATCTACGGAAACGAGAGTCACCAAATGCGTGTGGTGTTGTCGGGGTACGACTCGCGCGGGGGCGTCGAACCGCTGGTGGGACTCGCGGTGCGGTTGCGGGAATTCGGCGCGGAGGTGCGGGTGTGCGCGCCGCCGGACGAGGAGTTCGCGGCGCGGCTGGCCGGGGTCGGCGTGGAGATGGTGCCGACCGGCCAGTCGGTGCGGGACCTGGTGACCGGGAAGACGCCGCCGTCGGCGGCAGGCGTGCCACGGCGCGCGGCCGATCTGGTCGCCGCGTTCTACGACAACGTCACCGCGGCGGCCGAGGGCTGCGACGTGCTGGTGGCGACCGGCCTCCTGCCGGCGGCGGCCGGCGTGAAGTCGGTCGCCGAGAAGCGGGGCATCCACTACGTGTACGCGAGTTACCAGCCGGTCAGCCTGCCGTCGCCGCACCACCCGCCGATGCCGCGGCCGGGCCGGCCGCTCGCACCTGATGTGACCGACAACCGGGTGCTGTGGGACCGCGACGCCCAGGACGCGCAGGCGGTGTTCGGCGAGGCGATCAATACCCACCGGGTGTCGATCGGCCTGCCACCGGTGGACAACGTCCGCGACCTCGTCTTCACCGACCGGCCGTGGCTGGCCGCGGACCCGGTCCTGGCTCCGTGGCAGCAGCCGGCGGACCTCGACGTGGTGCAGACGGGCGCCTGGGTGCTGCCCGACGAGCGCCCGCTCCCCGCCGAGTTGGCGGCGTTCCTGGACGCCGGCACACCACCGGTGTACGTGGGCTTCGGCAGTGTGCCCGTACGCGATCCGCAGCACGTCGCCCAGGTGGCCGTCGAGGCGATCCGCGCGCAGGACCGCCGCGTGCTCGTCGCCCGCGGCTGGGCCGACCTGGCCCTGATCGACGACCGGGACGACTGCTTCGTCGTCGGCGAGGCCAACCATCAGGCACTGTTCCGCCGGGCAGCCGCCGTCGTGCACCACGGCGGCGCGGGCACCACGACGACGGCCACCTGGGCCGGCGCCCCTCAGGTCGTGGTACCCCAAGGCGGTGACCAGCCGTACTTCGCCGGCCGGGTGGCCGACCTGGGCATCGGCTCGGCACATGACGGTCCGACTCCGACGTTCGAGTCCCTGTCGGCCGCGCTCAAGGAGGCGCTGGCCCCCGAGACGCGCGCGCGGGCGAGGGCCGTGGCCGGCACGTTCCGCACCGACGGGGCGACGGTGGCCGCGAAGCTGCTGCTCGGCGATTGATCACGGGTGGTGGATCGCGGTCGGGTGACACGTCGCCGGGCGACTCCTAGAACGCCGTCACCGCGAGCCATCCCTCGAGCGCCCCGCCGTCGCCCTTGACCGTGAAGCGGGCCGGTTCCGGAGCGCGGCGGCCGTAGAGGAGGAGGAGCAGGTCCGCCGCGGTGGCCGCGACCGTGACCGGCGCGGCCGACGCCGTCTTCGTCCACGAGAACCCGGCCCCGCCGAAGGCGATCGTCCACGCCGCGCCGGTGTCCTGCGCGAGGAGCGAGACCGAGCCGTCCGGCAGCGCCCGGATCGGTTCCGTCATCCACGTGTAGTGCGGCAGGTTCTCCAGGAACTCCTCGATGCCGTCCGCCGCGGTCCCCGGCGCGATACGGGGTTCACGGCCGAGCGCCAGTTCCGCGTCCGCGAGGTGGATCACCGCTTCGAAGAGCAGGCGCCGCGGGTAGAAGGCGACCCGCTGGTCCGCCCCGTAGGACCACATCGGCAGGTCCGGATCCACCTTGCGCACGGTCCGCAGGGCGGCTTCGGCGCCGCGGGCCGTCCAGTCCGGGTAGGCCGACGGCTCGTCCGGCAGGTCGAGGGGGACGTCGCGGGCCCAGACGCGTTCGGTGGCCCGCGTCCGTACCACGTGTTCCGCCCAGCGGTGGGTGGTGCCGTGGTGCTTCACCAGGTCGGCGATGGTCCAGCCGGGGCAGGTCGGGACGGGGGTCGCGGGGTCCGCGCCCCGTACGGTCCGGACGAACTCGCCGACGAGGCGTTCGACGGCGTCGCAGTACCGCTCGTGCTGGTCGTCGTCCAGTCCGAAGCCGTCCGGCACCCGGAGCAGGTCGTCGCGCCACCCGCCCTCAGGCCGGCGGGCGGCAGCCGCGCGGACGAGTGCCGCGAGCTCGCGGCGGTCGGCCGGCGGCAGTCTGTCCAGCAGGAATCCGGTGGATTCCAGCCACTTCACCGCGGTGTCGGGGTCGAGCACGTCGTCGTCGCAGGTGTCGATCAGGGTCACCACTTCGGCCAGCGCCTCGGCCAGCGCGTTGAGCAGTGCGTCACTCACGAAAGCTCCCCTCCGGATACGGAACCGAGGGACCCTACCGCGCGGTACGATCGCTGCGCCATGGAGATCAATGCCAACTACACCAGTTTTGTCGCGGTCGGTGACTCATTCACTGAAGGCATGTCGGACCGGCTGCCCGACGGCTCGTACCGCGGCTGGGCGGACGTCCTCGCCGGCCGGCTCGCGGCCCGCACCCCCGGTTTCCGCTACGCGAACCTCGCCGTACGCGGCAAGCTGATCCGGCAGATCGTCGACGAGCAGGTCGACCTCGCGGCCTCCATGGGCGCCGACGTGGTCACGCTGGTCGGCGGGCTGAACGACACCCTGCGGCCCAAGTGCGACATGGTCCGGGTGCGCGACCTCCTCGAGGAGGCGGTGGAGAAGCTCGCGCCGTCGTGCGGGCAACTGGTGCTGATGCGCAGCCCGGGCCGCGCGGGCCCGGTGATGGAACGGTTCCGCCCGCGCATGGAGGAACTGTTCGCCCATGTCGACTCCCTGGCGGCGCGGCACGGGGCGCTCGTCGTCGACCTCTACGGCTGCGCCGCCCTCAGCGACCAGCGGATGTGGGACGCCGACCGGCTGCATCTGACGGCCGAGGGTCACCGCCGGGTCGCGGAGGCGGTCTGGCAGGGCCTCCGCCTGGACGCCGAGGACGACTGGCAGGCTCCGCTGCCGCCCGCGCTCCGCGGGAACTGGGCGGCACGGCGGGTGGCCGACGCGCAGTTCGCCCGCCGGCACCTGGGGCCGTGGATCGGCCGGCGCCTGACCGGCCGCTCCTCCGGCGACGGCAGACCCGCGAAACGGCCGGAACTGCTCCCGTACGAGCCCGGCCTGACGTCCTCCGCCGACGCCTGACCTCCCACGAACCGCCCGCGTGATCTCCTCGTAGCAAGCTACAACCACGGGCGGGGCGCTGAGCTGCGCAAACGCACAGTAGAATCTGGTCACGTGACTGCTGTGTCTGCGAAGCCTCGCATCCCCAATGTTCTCGCCGGCCGCTACGCCTCCGCGCAGCTTGCCGTGCTCTGGTCCCCCGAGCAGAAGGTCAAGCTGGAGCGTCAGCTCTGGCTGGCGGTGCTGCGCGCGCAGAAGGACCTCGGGATCGAGGTGCCGGACGCGGCGCTCGCCGACTACGAGCGGGTGCTCGACCAGGTCGACCTGGCGTCCATCGCCGAGCGCGAGAAGGTCACCCGGCACGATGTGAAGGCCCGTATCGAGGAGTTCAACGCCCTCGCCGGCCATGAGCACGTCCACAAGGGCATGACCTCGCGTGACCTCACGGAGAACGTCGAGCAGCTTCAGGTCCGGCTGTCGCTGGAGCTGATGCGGGACCGTACGGTCGCGGTGCTGGCGCGGCTCGGCAAGCTGTCGGGCGAGTACGCGGAGCTGGTCATGGCCGGCCGCTCGCACAACGTCGCGGCGCAGGCGACGACGCTCGGCAAGCGGTTCGCGACCGCCGCGGACGAGCTGCTGGTCGCGTACGGGCGTCTGGAGGACCTGCTGGGCCGCTACCCGCTGCGCGGGATCAAGGGCCCGGTCGGCACCGCGCAGGACATGCTCGACCTGCTGGGCGGGGACGCCGCGAAGCTGGCGGACCTGGAGCAGCGCATCGCCGCCCACCTGGGGTTCGCCCACGCGTTCACCTCGGTCGGCCAGGTGTACCCGCGTTCGCTGGACTACGACGTGGTGTCGGCCCTGGTGCAGCTGGCCGCCGCGCCCTCGTCGGTGGCCAAGACGATCCGGCTGATGGCCGGCCACGAGCTGGTCACCGAGGGCTTCAAGCCGGGCCAGGTCGGCTCGTCCGCGATGCCGCACAAGATGAACACCCGCTCCTGCGAGCGCGTCAACGGTCTGATGGTCATCCTGCGCGGTTACGCGTCGATGACCGGCGAGCTCGCCGGTGACCAGTGGAACGAGGGCGACGTGTCCTGCTCCGTGGTCCGCCGGGTCGCGCTGCCGGACGCGTTCTTCGCGCTCGACGGGCTGCTGGAGACGTTCCTGACGGTGCTCGACGAATTCGGCGCGTTCCCGGCGGTCGTCGCCCGCGAGCTGGACCGGTACCTGCCGTTCCTCGCCACGACCAAGGTCCTCATGGGCGCCGTCCGCGCCGGTGTCGGCCGCGAGGTGGCGCACGAGGCGATCAAGGAGAACGCGGTCGCGTCCGCGCTCGCCATGCGGGAGCAGGGCGCCGAGCGCAACGAGCTGCTGGACAAGCTGGCCGCCGACGGGCGCATCCCGCTGGACCGCGCCCAGCTGGACGAACTGATGGCGGACAAGCTGTCGTTCACCGGCGCGGCGGGCGACCAGGTGGCCTCGGTGGTCTCCCGGATCGAGGAGATCGCCAAGCAGCACCCGGAGGCCGCCGCCTACACCCCGGGCGCGATCCTCTGACCCGCCCCACCCCCGCCGAGCTGGAGGCCGCTCGCGACCGCGTCATCGAGGACGTGGTCGCGGACGGTCTCTCGGTGCTGTTCTGCGGCATCAACCCGGGGCTGATGTCGGGCGCCACGGGGCACCACTTCGCCCGGCCCGGCAACAGATTCTGGCCGGTGCTGCACCTGTCCGGTTTCACCCCGCGGCAGTTGAAGCCGTCCGAGCAGCGCGAGCTGCTGTCGTACGGCCTCGGCATCACCAATGTGGTGGCGCGGACGACGGCACGGGCCGACGAGATCAGTGACGAGGAGTTCCGCGAAGGCGGGCGGCTGCTGGCGGCGAAGGTGGCGCGGCTCGCGCCCCGTTGGCTGGCCGTGGTGGGCGTGACGGCGTACCGCACGGCGTTCGGGGAGCGTTCGGCCCGGATCGGTCCGCAGGAACGGACGATCGGCGGCACGCGGGTGTGGGTACTGCCCAACCCGAGCGGGCTCAACGCCCATTGGACGGCGCAGACGATGGCCGAGGAGTACGGCAGGCTGCGAGAGGCCGCCGGCCGGCCCTGAGCCCCCGTCCGGACCGGTAGCACGTCCGCGCCCGCCGTGACCATGCGCACCGTCCGGCGACCGCCGCTTTCGCGCCATGCGGCGGCGGAAGTGGCGTAATTAGACGTTGCTGGTCCGCTTCGGGAGGCGCAGCCTGGGAGGCGTGGGAGCGCTCCCACGATGCCGCGGGAGCGCCCGCACCGTCGGAACCCCCAAGAAAGCCGACACTCCCCCACGGAAAGAAGGCGATCATGGATTGTCATGCACACTACAAGCAACGCCGCCTGACGCTCGTCCTCACGACCCTCGTCGCGGCGCTGCTCAGCCTGATCCCCTGGAGCGGCACCGCCGTCGCTCACGGGTCGGTCGTCGACCCGGGATCGCGCAACTACGGCTGCTGGCAGCGCTGGGGCAGCGACTTCCAGAATCCGGCCATGGCACAGCAGGACCCGATGTGCTGGCAGGCATGGCAGGACAACCCGAACGCCATGTGGAACTGGAACGGCCTCTACCGCAACGGCTCCGGCGGCAACTTCCGTGCGGTCGTCCCGGACGGGCAGCTGTGCAGCGGCGGCCGGACCGAAGGCGGTCGCTACAACTCGATGGACACCGTGGGCGCGTGGAAGACCACGGACATCGCCTCGGACTTCACCGTCAAGCTGTACGACCAGGCCAGCCACGGCGCGGACTACTTCCAGGTCTACGTCTCGCGGCAGGGCTACGACCCCACCACCCAGCCGCTGCGCTGGAGCGACCTCGAACCGGTCGCCCGCACCGGCCGGTACGGGCCCAGCCAGAACTACTCGATCCCCGTCAGCACGTCCGGCTACAGCGGTCGCCATGTCGTCTACACGATCTGGCAGGCCTCGCACATGGACCAGACCTACTTCCTGTGCAGTGACGTGAACTTCCGCTGATCCGGCGGTCACCGAGCGGTCCCGCCGGACGGCGAGCACCGTCCGGCGGGACCCGCCCGTGCCTCACGTACCGCCGCCGCCCGCTGCCGCACCGCGACCTGCCCGCCGACCGGAACAAGCCTCCCCGTCACTGGAGCCGACATGCCAAGACGCCGCTGGGCAGGGCCCCTTCTGCTCGCTCTCCTGCTGGGCACCCTCACCCTGCTGCCCGCCGCCGCGCCTCCGTCCGCCGCGGCGGCGACCCCCGCCGCAACAACGGACACCGCGACCGTGCCGCTGCCGTCGCTGAGCACGACCACCACCCAAGTGGCATCCGGGCTGAGACGGCCCACCGCCCTCGCCGCGCCCGACGACGGCACGGGCCGGCTGTTCATCACCGAGAAGCCCGGTACTGTCCGCGTCTACCACCCGGACACCGGCCTGGACCGGACACCGCTCGTCGACATCGCTGCGGCCGTGGACCAGTCGGGCAACGAGCGCGGCGTGCTCGGCATCGCCCTCCCGGCCGACTTCGCCGACAGCCAGGACCTGTACCTGGCGTACACGGCCCTGCCCGACGGCGCGGTCACGCTCGCCCGCTACCGACTCGACGAGTCCCGCCTGGAGGTCCTGCTCTCCCAGGAGCACGCCGAGTTCAGCAACCACAACGGCGGACAGCTGGCGTTCGGCCCCGACGGCAACCTGTACTGGAGCATCGGCGACGGCGGCGGCTCCGCGGACCCGCTCCGCGCCGGGCAGCGGCTGGACACCCTGCTGGGCAAGATCCTGCGTATCGACGTGAGCCGCGCCTGCGCCCCGCTCCCCTACTGCGTCCCCGGTGACAATCCCTTCGCCGGCGCCTCCGGCGACGCCCGCGAGGAGATCTGGCTGTACGGGCTGCGCAACCCGTGGCGGTTCTCGTTCGACGACGCCGACGGCTCGATGTGGATCGGCGACGTCGGCCAGGGCCGCTGGGAGGAGATCGACCACCTCCCGGCCGGGCAGGGAGGGCTGAACCTCGGCTGGTCCTGCTACGAGGGGCTGGAGAGGTTCACCGACGGGGACTGCGTGCCCGGCGAGACCTACACCGAGCCGGTCTTCACGTACTCTCCCTACACCGGCGGCTGTTCGGTCATCGGTGGCCATGTCTACCGGGGCCGGCAGTACGCCGACCTGGTCGGCGGCACCTACATCGCCACCGACTACTGCTCGTCCACGGTCTGGGCCCTGCGCCCCGACGGCAGCGGCGGCTACGAACAGGCCGAGATCGGGGAGATGCCGACCCAGGTGACGTCGATCGGCACGACCGCCGACGGGGAGTTCTACGTGGTCAACGACCTGCCCGGCGGCCTGCACCGGGTGTCGTTCCAGCGGGACGAGCCCACCTGCCGGGTGGACCGCACCGTGCGGACCTGGGGCACCGGAACGACGGTCGACCTCACCGTCACCAACACGGGCGGCACGACGGTGAGCGGCTGGACGCTCGCCTTCCCGCTGGCCCTCGGGCAAAAGGTCGTCTCCGACTGGAACACGGACCTGACTCAGGGAAGCAACACGATCGCGGCGGCCAATGCCCCGTACAACGCGGCCATCGCTCCGGGCGCGAGCATCACTCTGGGATACCTCGCCGACCACACCGGTGACGCGTCACCGCCGCCTCGGTTCACCCTGAACGGGGACGCCTGCGCCGTCGGCCGCTGAACCGCCCCGCAGGCCGCTGACCGCCGTCGCACCGAGCTGACAAGGCCCTCACTAGGGCGGGTCGACCTCGGTGACGACGGCGATCAGGCGGTACTCGTCCTCGCCCTCCGTGCGGGAGACGCCGACGGCCGTCCAGTGGCTCCCGACGCGCCACAGGTGCAGGTCCTCGACGCAGTGGCTCAGTTCGTCCCACGGCGCGGGTATCTCCTCCCCGCGGATGCCGCCGACGAGCACCGACCACAGGGCGAACCACTGGCCCTCGCCCCAGCGGCTGTTCAACGCGGTGACCAGTGCCTCGCACTCCGCCTCGTACGGCTCGCGTGAGCGGCCGGCGGCACGGTCGGAGGCGTCCAGGGCGTCCGCCGGTATGCGCAGGTGGCCGATGTGGTACCCCGGGCCGCTGTCGCCGAGTCGCGACCGCTCGCGCCGCGCGGGGAAGGTGCGGCCGCGCAGCCGGTCGATCGCAGCGAGGTGCTGTGCCGTGGTCATGGACCCATTGAACCTGCCGCCACTGACAGTTGGGACGCCGTCACCCGTTTCGCGGTGCCGCCCGCCGGGCCGGTGGCCCGGTGCGGCGCCGGCAGCGAGTACGATCCGGCCAGAGGTGGCACGAGCGGGGAGGACACACGTGGGGCGGCTGACCGGCGGGGATCCATCGCTGCTGCGACGGATCAACTCCGCGGTGGTACTCCATTCCCTGCGGGGCGCCGAGTCGCCCACGCTCACGGACCTGACCCGGATCACCGGCCTGTCCCGGCCGACGGTGGAGGGTGTCGTCGAGGGCCTGATCGAGGCCGGGCTGGTCGTCGAGGCCGTGCCGGACGAGAGCGAGGCCCGGCGGCAGGGGCGGCCGGCGCGGCGGTTCCGGTTCCGTGCGGAGGCCGGCCATCTGCTGGGTATCGAGATCGGCGCCCACCGTGTCGCGGCGCTGCTGTCGGGTCTGGACGGGCGCATCATCGGGGCGGGTTCGCGGGACGTCTCCGAGCGGGCGAGCGCCGACGACCGGCTGGAGCGCGTACGGGCCGTGGTCGCCGATCTGCTGCGGCGCACCGGTGTGGCGCGCAGCAGTCTGCGCGCGGTGGGCGTCGGATCGCCGGGGATCGTCGAGGCCGACGGGACCGTACGGCTGTCGACGGCGCTGCCGGGCTGGACGGGGCTGCCGCTGGGCGAGCGGCTGCGCAGGTCGTTCCGGTGCCCGGTGCTGGTGGAGAACGACGCCAACGCCGCCGCGGTCGCCGAGCACTGGAAGGGTTCGGCGACGGACTCCGACGACATCGTGTTCGTACTGGCGGGGCTGAGCCCGGGCGCGGGGTCCCTCATCGGCGGGCGGCTGCACCGCGGTTACGGCGGAGCGGCGGGCGAGATCGGCGCGCTGCATCTGCTGGGCCGGGACGAGACGCCGGAGGAGCTGCTGTCGACGACCGGGGAGCCGCTGCATCCGCTGGACGAGCAGGCGGTGGCGGACGTCTTCGCGCTGGCCAGGAGCGGTGACGCAGGAGCCCGCGCCGCCGTCGACCGGTTCAACGAGCGCCTGGTGCACGACGTGGCGGCGCTGGTGCTGGCGCTCGATCCGGAGGTGGTGGTGATCGGCGGCTGGGCGGCCGGTCTGGACGGGGTGCTGCCGCCGCTGCGCGACGAACTGTCGCGCTACTGCCTCCGGCCGCCGCGGGTGACGCTGTCCCTGCTCGGTGAGGCGGCCGTGGCGACGGGCGCGCTGCGGCTGGCGCTCGACCATGTGGAGGAGCAGCTCTTCGCCGTCGAGGGAACGGTGACGGCCCGCCGCTGAGCGGTGCGGCGGGCCGGTACGACAACTGCGAACGCCCTGGGCCGGGCCGGTCGCGTCAGGACGCGTGGCGCTCCTGGCCGGGGTGGCTGATCTCGACGTCCCCGCCGAAGGTCAGCCGGCAGGTGTCGGCCCGGTACGTGGCGACGGACACCGCGGCGGTGCGGCCCTCGGAGAAGTACCGCGTCGTGACGACGAGGACGGGCGCGCCCGGCAGGCGGTCCAGTTCCTTGGCGTCGACGGCGCCCGCGGACCCCAGCTCGACGGCGCGGTCCTGGCCCTCAAGGCCGAGGCGCTGCAGTTCGCGCAGCACGCTGCGGGCGAGTGCCGGTCCTGACGGGGCCTCGATCGCGGGCAGGTCGGGCACGGACACCGACGGCACGTAGAGCAACTCGGCGGCGACGGGCTGGCCGTGGCTCATCCGGAGCCGGCGCACCGTGTGCACCGCTTCGTCGGTCTCCGTGTCGAGCAGCCGGGCGACGGCCGCCGACGGCACGGCCACGGTGCACTCCGCGGCCTGCCAGGCGTCGTCGCCGGTGCCGGGCCAGTCCTGGCGGGAGGTGGTCACGTCGACGCCCATGCGCGGCGGGGCGACGGTCGTGCCGACGCCGCGGCGGCGCTGCAGCCGGCCTTCGAGCTCGAGCTGTTCGAGCGCCTGCCGGAGCGTGGCGCGGGCGACGCCGAAGCGTGCGGCGAGGTCCCGTTCGTTGGGCAGGATCTCGCCGACGGTGAAGTCGGTGTCGAGTGCTTCGGCGAGCACGGTCTTGAGGTGCCAGTACTTAGGCTCCGGCACCGATTCCAGCTGCGTGGTCCCCACCCTGATCCTCCACGATCGCCGTACCGTCGGCTGCTTTTCCGCGCCCTTGTTTATTAAAGGTTCCTGCACTATCCCTGCGACCATAGGACGGGCCTCCCCCTTGGTCAAGACCAATCCCATCGATGTCACGCTGTGCAGCGGGCCGGATTCGCACAGCGTTCGCGCGGCCTTCGTACTGAGGCCGTCGCCGACAGCACAAGACCCCGCGGCCGGATACGGTCACGGGGTCCGACGTGCGGCGACGGTGGGGTCAGGGGGCGCCGGGCGCGGCGAGGGCGGCGAGCTTGTCGGGGTTCCGGATGATGTAGACGCACTGGATGCGTCCGTCCAGTACCTCCACCTGCAGGACGGTGTCCGGCTTGCCCCCCGAGAGGACGATCAGGGCGGGCGCGCCGTTGAGTTCGACGAGGCGGACCTCCACGTCCGGAATCGGCTCCTGGGCCACGGCGACGAGGAAGCGGCCGACCTTGTCCGCGCTCTCGATGACGCGCAGCGGCGCCTTGGACTTGCCGCCGCTGTCGCCGACCAGCCGTACGTCCGGGGCGAGCAGCGAGAGCAGCCCGGCCAGATCGCCGCCGGCGGCGGCGGACAGGAAGCGTTCGGTGAGGTCACGGCATTCGGCGGGGTCCACGTCGTACCGGTGCCTGCGCTCGTTCACGTGCTTGCGCGCCCGTCCGGCCAGTTGCCGCACGGCCGCCTCCGACTTGTCGAGCGTGGCCGCGATCTCGGCGTACGGGAAGCCGAACGCCTCGCGCAGCACGAACACGGCGCGCTCCAGCGGCGAGAGCGACTCCAGGACGACGAGCACGGCGAGCGACACGGAGTCGGCGAGGACGGCCCGTTCGGCCGTGTCGGGGACGGACGGGCCGAAGTCGGTGGCGATGGGCTCGGGCAGCCACGGGCCGACGTACGACTCGCGGCGGGACTGGACGTGCCGCAGCCGGTCGATCGCGAGGCGGGTGGTGGTGCGTACGAGATAGCCGCGCGGCTCGCGTACGTCGTCGCGCTCCTGGGCCGACCAGCGCAGCCAGGCCTCCTGCACGACGTCCTCCGCGTCGGCGATCCGGCCGAGCATGCGGTAGGCCACGCCGGTCAGAACGGGCCGGTGTTCTTCGAAGACGTCGGTCACGGTGTCTGTTGCCACTCCTCAATCCCAGCCCACCAGGCGCCCGCTGTCCAGCAGGTTCCGGTGCGGCGCGCGGCACATCGGAGTGCGGGGCGGGGGCCTGCCTCTTGAAGTCGAAGCTACCGAGCGGTAATTGTTACTGACAGTCTGTCTACAGCAGTGCAGGGCAAGGGGAGCGTGCAGCATGGCCGCAGAGATCTCGTTCGCCGTCAAGGCCGCCCGGGGCAGCCGCACGCTGTCCGTCACCTACGAGCGCAGGGGCGCCGGCGAACCGCTGCTCCTCCTCCACGGCATCGGCCACCACTGGCAGGCCTGGGAGCCGGTGATGGACATCCTCGCCGCCGACCGCGACGTCGTCGCCGTCGACCTGCCCGGGTTCGGGGCGTCCGCCGCGCTGCCGGACGGCGTCCCGTACGACCTGGGCACGGTGTCGGCGGCGCTCAGCGCCTTCTGCGAGGAGCTCGGCATCGACCGGCCCCATGTCGCCGGCAACTCCCTCGGCGGGCTGCTCGCCCTCGAGTTGGGCCGCGAGAAGCTGGTCCGCTCGGTGACCGCGCTCTCCCCGGCCGGCTTCTGGTCGGAGGCGGAGCGGCGCTACGCCTTCACCACCCTGCGCGCGATGCGGTTCGGCGCGCGGACCATGCCGCTGCCCGTGATCGAGCGGCTGTCGCGCTCGGCAGCGGGGCGTGCGGCACTGGTCAGCACCATCTACGCGCGGCCCGGCCGCCGTTCACCCGAGGCCGCCGTCGCAGAGACCCGCGCCCTGCGCGGCGCCACCGGCTTCCACGAGACGCTCGCGGCCGGGGGCGGCGTGCTGTTCACGGACGACGTCCGCGACATCCCGGTCACCATCGCCTGGGGCGCCAAGGACCGGCTGCTGCTGCGCCGCCAGGGCATACGCGCCAAGCACGTCATCCCCCGCGCCCGCCTCGTCAGGCTGCCCGGCTGCGGCCACGTCCCCATGAACGACGACCCGGCCCTGGTGGCGCGCGTACTGCTGGACGGCAGCGCCTGACGCCGCGAGGCCCCGCGGCGATGGCGGGGTCACCGGATCACTGCTCGCGGCCTCCCAGCGCGGTGCGCGTGCCGTCGCCGCCCCAGCCCGCCCGGGTACGCCACAGGACGTGGACGCCGAAGACCTCGCGGACGGTGTCGGCCGACCAGTCCTCCACGGGCGGTTCGCAGAGGACCAGGCAGAGACGGACGGCCGGCTCCGGCAGGGTGTGGTTGATCTCGAGGAGACGGGTCGCTCCCGAGCGGAGGTCCGCGTAGGCGGATCGGCCGGCGCCCAGGACCTCGTAGACGAACAGGCCGTCGTCCATGGCACAACTGACGTCCACCGTCGGGGAGTCGGCGGGCGCCAGGTCGGCCCACAGCAGCTCCGACATCAGCGCGTGACGCACCGCCTCGTGCTTCTTGCACGTACGGTCGGCGGCCGCCGAGGTCTCCAGCGCGCGCAGGAACCCTTCCTTCGTGGTCGCGGCCGGGGCGGCAGCGGGGGCTTCGTCGACAGTCGTCACGGGTTCGGCTTCCTTGTCGTCGGGCTGCGGGTACGTGGTCGTCGCGGAGGTGGTCTCGTCGTCCGGGTCTGCCGTCTCGGCGGCGAGGCGGGCGCGGAGGGCCTCCGGGTCTGCCGTCTCGGCGGCAAGGCGGGTGCTAAGGGCCTCGCGCGCCTCGGCCAGGGCCGCGGCCCAGCCGGAGTCCGCCAGCTCGTCGCGCAGGCGGTCCGGGTCCAGCGTGCCGTCCTTGAGGGCGCGGTTGGCGCCGGCCGCGAGGTCGCGCAGCACACCCAGGCGGTGCCGGTCCGGGGCGCCGAGCACCCGTCGTACGTCCACCCAGTCCGCCTGGTCGCGGCGGAGGACGCGGTTGGCCATACCCTGCAGCTCGGACAGGCGGCTCCGGGCGTCCAGGGGGACGTCCGCGCCGCCGGCCGGCAGCTCGTCGAGGACGCCGAGAGCCGCCACGTAACGCTCCGCCATCCTCGGCGAGACGGGCCGGCGGCCACGCCGGTCGGCGGTGAGGACGCTGTGGCCGGTCTCGTTGGCGAAGACCCAGCAGTCCAGCTCCTGGCCCGGGCGCGGGGGCGCGGAGCCGTGCCGGACAGTCAGGACCAGCGGGCGGTCCGTCTCGGGTGACAGGGCCTTGACCTTGTAACGGCCGCCGGGCCCGGGGCCGAGGACCCGGACGCGGATGTCCGTCCCGATGTCGGGGACGTCGCCGTGCGGCGCGTGGGATTCGGTTCCGGCAGTGGGCGGTTCGGTCGTGCCGTCGGTGTGCGTGAGGAGCTCCGGAAGCGGCGAGGTGTGCAGCACGGTCAGGCTCTGCGTACTGCGGGTCAGAGCGATGTAGAGCTGCCGCAGTCCGGCCGGGCCGCGGTCGGCGATGGTGGCCGGCTCGACGACCAGCACGTGGTCGTACTCCATGCCCTTGGCCTGCGCAGCCACCAGGACGGAGACCGCCTCACGGCGCGGGCCCGTGATGCCGGGGCTCCGGTCGAGCAGACCGCTGATCTCGTCCAGCCGGTCCCAGTCGTCGGGAACGATGACGGCCACGGACCGCAGGGTGCGCCCGTCGCTGGTGCCCACCAGGCGCGTCACCTGGGCGACGGTGTCCGCCAGGAGCTCTCCCGGCTCGACCGCCAGGGTGCGTACGGCGTCCTCGCCGGCCTCGCGCACGGCCTGCGGGTAGGGCAGACCGGGGGCCATCGCGCGGGCCAGGGGCGCGACGAACTCCATGATCTCCGCCGGCACCCGGTAACTCGTGTTCAACTCGGCGACGCGCCAGTCCCCGTGGTCGGACAGGAGGGCGCCCAGACGGTCCCAGTCGGCGGGGGTGTGCGGGCCGGTCGCCTGGGCGAGGTCGCCGAGGACCGTCATCGAACCGCCGACGGCGCACCGGCGGCGCAGCGCGCGGGCCTGCATGGGCGTCAGGTCCTGCGCCTCGTCGACGACGATGTGCCCGTAACGCCGGGGCATCTCCCCGTCGATGAGGAACCGGAGCTCTTCGAGGCAGACGTGGTCGTCGAGCGTCCACGGATCGGCGTCGGCGGTGGCCGCCCTCGGGCGGTGCAGGGCCGCTTGCTCGTCGCCGTCGAGGACGCCGTCGGCGCAGGCGCGCAGGAGGTCGGGCGAGTCGTAAAGACCGCGCAGCGCCTCCCGGGCGCCCGGCGACGGCCAGACGCGTTCGACCAGCCGCTCGACCCGGCGGTTGCGTTCCAGGTCACGGCGGATCGTGCCGCCCTGGCCGCGGCGCGGGGCGATGGTGGCGAGCTCCTGGAGAAGCCGGTCGACGAACAGGCTGCGGAAACGTTCCCGGCGCTCACGGTAGGCGCCGTCGCCGCCGCGGGCCTCTTCGAGGAGGGCGAGGACATCGGGCCGCGGGACGCGCAGAGTCGTACTGCCCGCGGTGACGACGACGGCCGGCTCGTCGCCCTCGTAAGAGGGCGGGGCGGTGAGGTCGTCCAGGGCCTCGGGGCGGCAGGCGTTCTCGACCCGGCGCCGCAGGACGGCCGCCATCCGCTCGTCCGACTTGACCAGCCGGGCCCGCTCGGTGTCGGTGCCGAGGATCTCGCCGTCCCAGAGGCGGCTCAGCTGGACCGCGTTGACGTCCCGTGTGCCGAGGGTCGGCAGCACCCGTCCGACGTAGTCGAGGAAGCGCTGGTGGGGGCCGATGACGAGGATGTCCTGGGCCTTGAAGTGCTCGTTGCTGACGAGCCAGGTCACCCGGTGCAGACCGACCGCGGACTTACCGGTGCCCGGGCCGCCCTGCACGACGAGGATGTCGGACGGGGAACCGGTGACCAGGTCCATCTGGTCACGCCGGATGGTCTCGACGATGTCCCGCATCCGGCCGCTGCGCGAACGCTGCAGCTCGCGCAGCAGGAAGTCGTCCGGCTGGAGCGGCTTACGGCGCTGCTGCCGGGCGACGTCCCGGGGTGTACGCGCCTTCTCCGGGGGTGCGGGCGCGGTCCGTGCGTGGTCTGCGGTCGCGTCGCCCGGCGTCGTGTCGTCCTCCGCCGGGCGGGGCCCGGGTACGAGGGCGGCCGGAGCGATCTCGTCGAAGTAGCCCTCGACGATCCGCTGCACGCACCGCAGTTGCCGTCGCAGGACCACCTCGCCCGGCGCCTCCGGACGTGCCTCTGACCACTTCTTCGCGAGAGGGCTGGTCCAGGGCAGGACCACCAGTTCCTTCTCCGAGTCGTGCACCACCCGCCGGCCGATGTACCAGGGGCGGGGCCGCCCTCCCGGGTCCTCCGGCGCGTCGACCCGCGCGAAGACGAGCGCCTCGTCCCCCAGCCCGCCGTACGCGGCGGCCCGCGCCTCCGCGTCCAGCCGGTTGGCGATGCCGTCCTTGCCGCTCGCCGACGCGGTGGCGGTCGACGTCCCGCTCATCTCGGCCAACCGCTCGGTGTAGCAGTCGTATGCATGGTCCACCGCCTTCTGCTCGGCGGCGATGACTTCGTCGTGCGTGGTGGTGCCCATGTGCGTCCTCCCTGCGGGCGCCCGTGGGGCGCCGCTACGGGCCTGCGCCCGTACCCCACTGAAACAACTATCAGAAACCGGCCGGTGACAAACAGTCAGGGGCGTAATTCCCGGATGAGTTCCCCGACCTCGACGCGCCAGGCGCTCACCTGATCGTGTGTGGGCCCGATCTCGTACTGGTGGTAGTGGCAGCCCAGGCACAGGTGTGACCAGACGGACTTCGCGCGGCGCGCGGTCTCCGCCGCCGTGTAGCAGCGCAGACACAGCAGCTTGGCCCGGCCGGTGGTACGGGAGAGGCCCGGCACCGCGGTGTCCAGCACCCGGTCGACGGAGATCTCCAGGGCGGTCCGCAGCGCGAGACAGGCCCCACGGTGCCGGCCGGCGGCCGTGGCACCGTGCAGGTCGCCGGCGAGCAGCCGGTCGGCCGTGTCCAGCAGGTCAGTGACGGAGGCGGCGGCAGTACGCATCAGGCCGTCACCCCCGCCTTGCGCGCCTGCTGCGCCAGCGCCTCGACGTCGTCGACGAAGCGGCGGGCATCGGTGATGCGGGCGCCCGTGGGGTGAGCGCCGCTCTGGCACAGGCGGATGAGCTGCACCGCCGAGTCCCCGTACCGGGCTCGTACCTCGCCCTCGACGTCGTCGGCCCTCGCGGCGTCCCCGAACAGGGCGAGCGCCGCGACCTGCCGGAACTTGTCGGCGTCGTCGATCGCGTCATGCAGTTCCCGCTCCGGTCCGCCGCGGCGGTGATGCCGGATCCACGCGGCTTCCAGGAAGGCGTTCTCCAGGGCGATGCGGCACAGACTGGGCAGCACGTGGGTGCGTGCGGCATCGGGGAGGTTCGGCGTGGCGACGATGGCTCTGGCGTCGGCGAGCGCCTGCCCGACCGGATCGGTCAGCCGCTCGATCCTGACCTTCGACTCCTTCGCGCGCTCCACCTGGAACACCGTCACCGGCAGTTCCTGACTGGTGAACGCCCTCTGGAGCCGGGTGTCGTGGGTGAACACGACGACCTGCCGGTGCTTGCCGAGCTCGTGGAGTACCTGGGCGAGACCGTGGACCTTGGCGGGGTCCATGGACTGCACGGGGTCGTCGATGACGATGAAGCCGAAGGGGCTGTCGGCGGTGACGGCGCGAGGAAGGAACAGGGACAGTGCGAGCGAATGCAGCTCACCCTGGCTCATGACGCCGAGGGCGGGGGCATCCTTGCCGTCCACGGACACGTTCATGACGAGGGAGCGGACAGAGGCCTTCTCACTGCCCCGCAGGCTCACTCCGTTGAGGTCGATGTCGCTCTCCTGGCGCAGCTTCTCCCAGATCTGCTGCGACTGGTCGGTGAAACCCTCCATCCGCTGCTCACGCAGCTCGGTGGAGACCTTCTTGATCCAGGCACGGGCCTTGCGGACGTCCCTCAGCCGCGGGCCGTTCTCCTCGACGGTCCGGGCTCGTTCCGCCCATGCGGCCAGGCGTACGACCAGCAGGCGCCAGCGCTCGTCCCGCTTCTCGAGCTCCCTGGCGGAGTTCTCCCTGACCATGGCACAGGCATCGGCCAGCGAAGCGGCGGCCTGACGGGCGCGGCGAGCCAGCTCCCGCGGTTCGCTGATCCGTCGGCAGTCGATCCATGCGTCCCAGGGCCCGGCAAGGGCGGCCGGGACCCGCTGAGGCCGGTGCGCAAGGTCCTGCAGGGCCCGAGCCGCCAACTGCAGTTCGATGCGCGCGTCATCGGCAGTCTGTGCCTCCCGCCGGAGGACCGCGATCTGCGCGGCGGCGCTCGCGGCCCAGTCCACGCCCAGGGCTCCGTCCGTCCCGCAGATCGGGCAGGTCTCCGCGTCGGGATGCCGCTCACTGTGGGCGAGGGCCTTGGTAAGGAGGTCGGCGCGCAGGTGAGCGTCGTCGGCGCTGGTTCCGCGTACGTCTTCCTCTGCGGCAAGCGCGTCGGCCAGCCGGGCGGCGGCTGCGTCGACCTGCTCCATGTCGGGGCCCTGGGCAGCGGCGGCAAGGCGCAGTTCCGCGAGAAGGCCCTCGTCCGTGTCGTCGGGCAGTCCGGCCACGAGCGCGCCCAGTGTGTCGAAGTCCGGGCTGTCCTGCGTGTCGATGGCCACGAGGGCGTGCACCGCCCGCTCGTCGTCCTCCAGCTCGTACAGGGCGGCCATGAGCTCGGGCACGTCCGCCTTCGCCGCCTTGGCCGCGTCGTCGAGGGTCTTCTCCTCCGCGCGGAGCCTGCTGTCGGCCGCGCTGATCTGCTTGAGGCCGAGGATCGAGGCGATGGCGTCGTACATCTGGGCCGGCTTGCCGCTGATCATGCGGTCGAGATCGACGTACGACAGGAAGGGCCGGTAGTCCTCCATGGCCTGCTGCCAGCCCACCTGCTCGATGGGGATGCGGCCGTGTCCCGGGCGCTTGAGCTCCCCACGGGAGTCGTCGAAGTCCGAGCCGTCCCAGGTGCGGGTGAGCGTGCTGCGGCCGGCGTCGCCCTCGATGGCGAGCTTGACCTCGATCTCCGGCTTGTCACCGCCGTGGTGGAGGTTGCGCCAGTTGCCGCTGCGCGAGGCGTGCAACCCGTGCCACCTCATGTTGACGCCGGTGAAGGCCGTCTCGATGCCCTCGGCGACGCTGGACTTGCCCGAACCGTTGCGGCCGACGACGAGATTCACCCCGGGCCGGGGGCTGAGGCCGAGCCAGGTCCGGGGGCCGATGCCGCGGAACCCCGTGACGGCGACGGAATCGAGGTAGATCCGGCCTGCGGAAGGTCCCTTACGGGTCTCGCCCTCTCCCAGCGCTTCCCACAGGAGCGTCTTCACGGGCTCGCTGAGCGGCGATTCCTCGAGGCGCTGCCCCACGAGTACGGCGACGGTTGCGGGCTGGTCGCCCTCGTACGGCGCGGCGAAACCTGTGTTGGGGTGCTCGTTCTGCTTGGACTGTTCCGTCATCAGGTGCCTCCCGGGCGCTGGTCGGTGGTGCGTGGACGGCAGGGCGAACGGCGGGACGACTGCCGCTGCGGCGCTGTCCGCTGCATGACGGAACGTTAGGAAGGTCGAGGCGAAGAATTGTTTCCAGAGCCTGATAACCAGGGTTATCAATAGAGAGTCAGATGCGAGATGCCATCGCTCAGTAGCTTGCGTGGTGGGGCACCCTCTCGTGTCCGGCCCAGTCGATGCGCATGTTGCAGCCGGTCACTGGGGTAGGCCCTCGCGCGACGGCACCAGAAGGTGCGCGCAACAACAACTGTTCGGACCCTGAGGAGGCTGGCGAGAGTGCCGTGCACTGGATGGATACGCGAACTGCGAGGACAGACGCTCCTGTTCACCGGCAAGACACTCGTAGATGGTGAATGGGTCTTTCGCAAGGACTGCGTCTCCCGTTCTGAAACATTAGGAGCTACCTGCCAAAACAGCTTCTCCAGAAAGGTCACCCTCGTCGTCCACGGAGAGTTGGCAGGCAACGTCAAGGACGTGGACCGCGGCCTGAGCAGGAAGCTTCTGGCAGTGATGCAGTCACGCAGGGAGGGCCGGCATATTCATGTGGTTGACGCCGCCGGCTACTCGGACCTTCTGTTCGGAGCTCCCGCCCGTTGCCGGGATCTCAAGATGCAGGGCGATCACGTGACGGTCCTGCCTGAGGTCGGGGACGGGTATCTCGGCGGACCGTTCGACAGGCTGCGACTGCGGACGCGCGGGATGAGCCCGTTCGAGGCTGATGTCCTGGGGCGCGGGACGCCTCGGCACGACAAGCTGTTGTCTCGTGTGGTTGATCGGATCGGTGGACGGTCGTCACTCGAAGTTCGCACCGCAGCACGCCGCGGTCCGCAATTCGATCTCGGTTGGATCGGTGGACGAACCGCCTATGGGGCGTGGGTGGCAAGCCCCCGCCCGCCGGGGGATGAAGAGCGGAATCAGCTGAATGAGGCTGTCCTGTACGTAGGGAGATCTGTCCGGCCCATCCCGCCGCACGCCCGGTTCCAGCCCGTGGTCGTACTGGACGATTCCGCGGCCCTGACTTCCGAGCTGAAGGGAACAGCACAGTCGATCGGCGTTCTCATCAGCAAGATCGCGGATCTTCCTGATCGATGAACGCCAAGGCCGCGACGGTCCGCAGTGCCGTCGCCGGCTCCTTGCCTGATCGGGCGTCCCGGCCGTGAAGAGTCAGAGTCCAGGTGACGCCCGTGCGCCATGGCACGCAAGGGCGGAGCGGCCGGCTCAGAGCAGACGCGGGTCGGTCACGGAAAGGTCGCTCGCGGGCTGGGTGGTCCGTGGGCGTGCGGACGATCGCGGGCCGGGAGATGACCTGGTGGAGGTGGCCGTGGAGATCGACTACCGGCCGTGGGCCACGGTACGGCCCGCCGTCGACGGGTTCCTACACGACGGCGGCGAGCCGGCCTGATGGTCGACTCACCGCCGTGTCGCGCATTCCTACAGCGCTGTGGGGAGTCTCCAGGAGGGACCGTCCGGGCCGTAGCTCACGGCTTGCCCGGCCGGGCTGACGGTGAGGAGGAAATCGGACCGGTCGGGTTCGCCGGTGATCGTCTTGGCCACCTCCTCGACGGTGTCCCAGAGCCGCTGGGGTCCGGTCTGCTGGACGGTGCCTGCGGTGCGGGCGACGGCAGTCGAGCCGTCGGGTGTCCACAGGCCGACCGCCTCGAGGTTGCCTGCTTCGTCCCTCCAGGAGCAGGACGTGAAGCCGGGCAGGGCGATCGACAGAGGAAATTTGAGCCGACCGAGGATGTCCTCGGCCGGCACGGTGCTGTCGGTCGGTGTCTGCTCGCGGGCGGCGTCGAGTTGCGGAGGCCTGCCCGGGACGCGGCGGGCCATGAAGTACGCCGGTGCGTGGAGAAAGCGGCCGGTGGCGTGGCCGCAGCCGGTGACGGTGGCGCGGACGATGCCGTATCCGAGAGGGGCGACGATGACCGCGCCGTCGGCCGCCTGGTCGAGCAGCGGCGGCGGGACCATGTGCAGGCCGGCGGTGGCGATGATCCGGTCGTACGGAGCGTTGCGTGGATATCCGCGGGCTCCGTCTCCGGCGGTCACCGTCGGCTGGTATCCGGCCTGCCGCAGGCGCCGGATGGCGGCTTCAACAAGGTCGGTGTCGACGTCGACGCTGGTCACGTTGCTGTCGCCGAGCCGGTGGGAGAGCAGGGCTGCGTTGTATCCAGTGCCGGTCCCCAGTTCGTAGACGCGTTGCCCGTCGTGGACGTCGAGGGCCTCGAGCATGGTGAGCATCAGGGACGGTTGACTTGAGGAGCTGGTGGGGACGCCGTGCTCGTCGAGCTGTGTCGTCAGCGCCTCGTCGCAGTACACGGCCTCCAGGTACCCGTCCTCGCCCCATGCGACCGGCTGCCACTCTCCGTGGGCGTCCTGGCGGTAGAAGCGTGGTACGAAGACATGCCGGGGTACGGAGGCGAAGGCGTCGCTCCACTGGCTGGGCTGTTCGCTCAGCGCGGCGGCGAACCTCTGTCGTGCGGAGGCCGATGCGTCCGTGTCCGGCCAGTTCATAGTTGCGCTCCTGCGAGGTAGTCGGCGTGCGCTGCGGCAATCGGCAGGCCGGTTCGGTTCTCGACCCATCCCCAGGTCCCGGCCGGATTGTTCTCGAAGAACACCCACTCTCCTTGGGGGGTGACGGCGAAGTCGAAGGCGCCGAACACGATGCCGTAGTGGGCGAGGAAGCGGCCTACCCCTGTGGCGACGTGGTCGGGTACGTCGACGGTGTCGTACTCGATGTGCTCGTAGTCGGTGCGCCAGTCAGTGCCGGCCGCTTCGCCGGTGGTCGTCAGCTTGCCGCCGAAGACCTGGCCGCCGACGGCGATGAGGCGGACCTCGTAGGCTTTGGGGATGTTCTCCTGGAAGTAGTGCGCGGTGATGTTGATGCTGTCGTCGAAGTCGGCGGCGTCGACGCGGTGGGTTGCCACCATGAGCTGTCGGTCCTCGCCGACGTCCAGGCGACCGCCGAGAATCGGTTTGCAGATCAGGGGGCCGCCTACCTCCTTGGCGAAGGCGCGGGCAGCGTCGGGGCTGTTGGTGATGAGGCTGTACGGCACCCGCAGTCCGCAGCGCGTGGCGGCGGCGAGCTGCTGCGGCTTGTGGGACGCGACCCGATCGGCGTGCGGGTTGTTGATCCACGGCACGCCGGGAAGCGCGGCGAGGACGTTGAGCATCGCCGCATCGGCCTGATTCTGCGCCCACAGGTGGTAGGGCTGGGGGACGGTGGCGGCGATGAGCGGGCGTGCGGGCCGCCGCCAGTAGACGGCCCGCACCCCCTCGAGCCGCACCGTCCGGCGCCCGTCGTCGAGGACCCCGGTCCAGCCCGGTTCGGTCGGCAAGTGCCTGCCGGTCAGGGTGAGCTGCTGGGGAAACTCGGCGACATCGAACCGCATGACGGGGACGTCGCGCAGGTTCAGCTGATCGACGACCATGTCGGCCGACGCGTCGAGCTGTTCAGCGACGACGAGCACGGGGCGGGCGGCGGTGCTCATGAGGCCGAGGCGTAGTACGGGTCGGAGACGTCGTCGCCCTTGCCGTCCATGTTGGTGTCCGTGGTGGACGCGGCCTGCGGCATGGTGTGCCACGGCGTGCCGTCGGCGGTCACGTTGATCTGGCGGTCCTCGTCCCAGGACACACCGTCGATCGACGTCGTGACCAGACAGGGCGGCGCGGCTGAGCGTGCGGCGAAGGGAATCGTGGTGGTCATGTCTTCTCCTTGGTGGTGAGGGGAATTGCTCTGGCGGTGGTGGGACCCGGCTCCGGCACGGTGCGACGTCCTGCCGGGATCGTGCGCCGTTCTGGATGCCGGAGCCGGGGGTTCAGGGGCCGTCGACCAGGTCGCGAAGGTCGACGACGGTGTGTTCGCGGATCTCCCGTACAAGCTGGGAGGCGAGGAACCAGGGCAGCAGGGGTGAGGTGTACGTGAGCGGCTGGTCGTCCCCCGGGAGGGCTTGAAGGCCGCTCGCGCTCCACTGGTACGGGGTGCCGATGACGCCGTACAGCGGCGCGCGGTGAACGAGCAGAGCCGTGTGGTTCTTGCGCAGGTTCGGGCACTGTTCGACCGCTGCGGCAGCGTGCTCAAGGCAGAGCGGCGGGTGCGCGGTCAGGAGCCGCCTGCCCGGTTCGAGCCGGGGACCGGTGTCGAGGAACAGGTGGGCGCCGCGGACGCGGGTGGGGCTGACGCACACCTGGCACAGGAGCTTCATCATCGTCTCGCGCTGCCGTGCGGGGTGCACCATGCGCCACTGCGGGCGGCCCTGCGGGAGGCGGTCGCGGCCGATGTTCTGGGAGCAGCGGCCCCACAGTTCACCGCGCGGGCCCCGGTCGTCCGGGGTTTCGTCCCAGTAGCCGAGGCGAACGCGGCCGTCGTCTGCGAACGATGCGCGGAGCGCAGCCAGGAGTTCGCCGTCCTCTCCCTCGCGGGAGGTGATGTACGGCACGAGCCGGGTCACTGTCTCTTTCACGTTGCGGCTCCCTTCAAGAGGGCCGGACGGAAGAGGCGCGCCTGGCCGTCGGGAAGGAGTTCACCGGTGTCGTCGAACACCAGCACGCCGTTGCACAGCAGGCTCCAACCCTGCTCGGGGCGGGCCGTGAGGAGGCGGGCGGCGTCTCTGCCGGCGGAGTCGGGGGCAGGCGGGCCGGTGATCACACATAGAGGCGGTCCCTTGCGAGGGTTCGGGGCCCTGCACCCAGCACCGGAACGCTCTCGGAGGTGTGAGTGGTGGTGCGGGTGCAGGGCGGCTTGAGAACCGTGCGGGCGCTGGGGAAGGCACGGCGCACGGCACGGTCGGTCGGGGGGGCGTTCGCCAGGAGGTCGAGGATGTCCAGCGTGGCGAGGGCCAGGCGCCGCAGGTGCACCCGGGCGTCGTCCAGGCCCGTGTCCGCGTGCCGTAGTTCTGACGCGCGGGCGCACTCGGGCCGGTGGCCGTGGGAGTGCCGGATGACGGGCAGGATGTCGTCGAGCGTGCGCTGCAGCCGGCCGGTGAGGACACCGGCCCGGGAGGCGTCGATGTTCTCGAAGGGGCCGAGGACATCCTCGAGGTCTTCGTACACGGACTCGTCGACGAGGGAGAGACGCAGCGAGGTGAGGACGCGCTGCATGGTCGCGGTGCCCGCGTCGAAGGAGCGCGTCGGGGCGGGACGGAGAGTCATGCCGACACCAGTCCGGGAAGCATGTGGGCCCGGACGGTCTTTCGGTCGTTGTCTGCCGTGAGAAACCAGGCGAGCTGGGCCCCGAGCCGGGTGGCCCGCCACAATCCGCGGCCGCGGGCTCCGGCAGCGGCCGCCTCGAAGCCGGGGAAGGCGGGGAGCGGGTCGGAGACGTCGATCAAGAGGTCGCCGGCCTCGGTGACGGCGAGCCGCAGACCGACACTGCTGCGGTCGCCGAAGGGTCCGGGATTGGCGTGATCGACCGTGTTCTGCGCGAGGATCGCCGCCACTGTGGTGGCCGCCTCGGCGTTGCCCGCCCACCGCAGCATGGTCAGGCGGGTACGGGCATGGATACGGATCAGCCCGGTCAGATTGGCTTGGAGGTAGAAGGACCGTGACCACTCACGATCGATGACATTTTCGACCGTGGGTGTGGCAGTTGAGCGTGTTAACGCCACAGCGGGCGCGGGTGCCACCTCAGATGTAGCGGTTCTCGGATGCACAACTCACCCCTGATGTCGGAACGTCGGAAGCACCGGGCCCCAGAGGGCCGTCGCTCATACAACTCCCGTCGCTTCGGACAAGGCAGGAAAAAGCACCGCTGACGTAGTCGCAAGCAACCGGAAATTGCGGCTCGGCGGCTCTCTCGACGAGGTGACCAGAACGAGACGCGGCGGCTACCGTGAGTGCGTGACCGAGAATCTCCGGCTCCGGGCTGCGATGAATCAAGCGGGCTACACACAGGCCGAGTTAGTGGCGGAGCTGAACGCGTCGCTGGCAGCCGCCGGCCACCGCGGGACGATCAGCGACCGCACCGTGCGCTACTGGCTGACCGGAAAATCTGCGTGGCCTCAGAAGCGACAGCGAGACGCGTTGGAGGCAGTATTCGGGAGTCCAGCCGTCGAACTCGGCTTCATCCCCCCGGAGGACACCTTGCTTCGCCGTACGTTCCTCGCTTCCACGACGGTGGCTGGGGCCACGCTCCCCTTCACGGCCGGAATCACCGGCCGGGTCGGGACCGTGGAGGTTGCAGGGCTTCGCGCCAGTCTGGAGAGCCTGACCGGCTTGGACGACAAGCGTGGCGGCCATGCCGACCTCGAGCGGGCGGCCCTCGCTGGCGCTGCCGACTGCCTGGGCAAGCAGGACCGGGCGAGTTCTCAGCGAATCCGGCAGCGCCTGCTGAGTCTCGCAGCCGACTTCACCGCGACCGCGGCATGGTCGAGCATCGACGCTCGCCAGCTCGACCGTGCGGATACCCAGCTCAAAGAAGCGCTGTACCTGGCGAGGATGGCGGATGACAGCGCCACGGAGATGCGCGTGTGGAACTCACTGGCAATGCTCGCCAACCAGCGCAAGGAGCACGGTCAGGCCGTCGATGCTGCCTACGCTGCACAGGCTACGGGCATCACTCGCCGGGACCGGCTGTTCGCCTCACTCGCCCACGCCCGAACAGCCGTCGGACATGCGAACCTTGGGGATCGGCAGGCAGCGTTGCGCTCCTTCGGGTTCGCCGAGGACCTGATGGGCAAGGTGGACCCGGAGATGCCCCGACCTCCCTGGATCGCCTTCTACGGTCCCGCCGAGCTGTATGCGCTGGGCGCGATCGTGCGCCACAGGCTCGGGGACGCAGCGGAGGCAGAGGCCGTCTCGCACCGCGCCCTGGCCGTCCTGCCAGAGCAGTTCCGCCGCAACAGGGCCCTGGCCACCGCACGGCTCGCGCATGCGCAGTTGCACCAGGGCGACTCGGAGCAGGCGTGCGACACAGCGGCCAAGGTGTTCGACATGATGGTCGGCGCTCCGCTGCCTGGCCGAATGAGGTCGCTGATCGGCGACTTCTACCGCGACCTCCTCACGCTCGCGCCGGATGCTGCCGTGGCGCGAGAATGGGGTGACCAATACCGCGACCAGTGGAGCCGCTGATGCCCCTCGACCTGCGCCATTACTCCCACGCGGACTTGGGCGAGATCCGACAGACGCTCATCGTCGTCCACGCCGACGCCTACGCGGACCAGATGGACGATCCGTTCCACCAGCGATTCCCATGGTTCGTGGACCACTGGGGCGGCAACAGCGGCTTTGCCTGCGTAATCGCCTGGGACGGCAGTGCACCAGCGGGCTTCGCCTACGGCGCTCCCTCCGCCCCAGGGCGGGAGTGGTGGCGCGACTACGTCGGCGAGGAACCTGCGGACCCGTCCACGTTCTCCCTTTCGGAACTGATGGTGCGGCCGAGGTGGCGCAAGAGCGGGGTTGCCGACCAACTGCATACGGCGCTGCTCAGCAGCCGGGATGAAGCGCTGTCGGTCCTCCTGGTGGACATGGCCCACCCACGCGTGCAGGCGCTTTACGAATCCTGGCAATACCGGAAGGTCGGTGAACGGCAGCCGTTTCCCGACTCCCCGGTCTACGCGGTGATGCTCCGCCGCATCGCGGCCGGCAGTGAGCTGCCTCCGCTCTACGCCGCCCCTGAGTGACCCTGGGCTGTGAGATGACCAAGTTGCACCCCGCTCCGTCCAGATGGCCGCGCAAGCAGTGAACAATCTCGTCGGAGCGAGGGGCGCGGGGCGCTGCCCTGCGCACTGACTCCGCGAGCGGGTGCCAAAGCAATCAGCCAGCAACGGCGACGGCCGTCCAGTACCACGGCCGCCCCTCGCGCTGATTGCGGAACTCGCCGAGGGTCCTCCACCCGCGTCGCCAAGTACCACCGCCGTGCTTCGTGGCACGGCAGGAGCAGGTACAGAGAAATCCCAGAGCGTTCTGGCAGGACGAGTTGCACTTTTCACGCGGGTTGAACTCACGGCCGATGAGGACGCTCGGGTACCTGCGGAGCAGCTCACTGCTTATGCGGGGAAAGTGAGCGCTGACAACCGTCCAACACTTCTCGCGGCCGTCCCACCGGAACGATCGATCGCTTCCGACCCAGCTGGAGAGCTTCCGCTCGTGCTCCCACATCGTGTGAGCCGGGAACCAGACACTGAGCCTTTTCAGCGTGACCACCGATCGGGTGATGGCCTTGGTGCCCGCAACGGACAGGGCTCCCGTGCCGTTGGGTGAGGTGTTCGAAGTCTCA
>NZ_JBSFUW010000025.1:0-110658 GCF_053591995.1 Streptomyces sp. NPDC002835
CCAGAACACCCCCCAACCACTGCTCCCCCCGGAGCTCCACGACGACAACCCGCACGCACTTCCCCGCCGCGTCAACGGCCAACTGCAACACTGACGACCCCGGAGGACGTGACGACGAGCGGCCGTCACCCGCCCTCGGGCTGGCACCGGGGGCAGAACACCGTGCCGCGCCCGCCGACCCGCTCCTTGTGCAGCGGCCCGTCGCAGCGCGGGCACAGCGGGGCCGCGTCGTCGCGGCGGCCGGTGAGCCAGCTCCGCCGCGGCGGAACCCGCCCGGCGCGCACCGACGAGCGCAGAGTTCGGCGCATCTCGGTGTGCAGCCGGCGGCGCTCGTCGTCGTCCAACCGGTCGGCCCGGCGCGTCGGATGCACACCGGCGCGCCACAGGATCTCGTCGGCGAGCAGATTGCCCAGCCCGGCGAGGACGGACTGGTCGGTGAGGGCCGGCTTGACCCGGCCGCGCCGACGGGAGAGCAGCCTGTCGAACTCCTCCCGGTCCACCGACAGCGCGTCCGGCCCCTGGTCGTGGAGGATCCGCGCGACGTCCCGGTCGGCGTCGTCGGCGAGCCACAGCCCCCGCAGCTTGCGCTGGTCGCGGTAGCGGAGCTGGTCACGGCCGACGGTGAACACGACACGGTCGTGCGGATGCGGCGGGTCCGTCGCCGGGCAGCAGACCAGTTCGCCGGTCATGCCGAAGTGCAGCAGTACGGTCGGCCCGTCCGTACAGGCGAGCAGCCACTTCCCGTGCCGCTCCGGCTCCGCGAACCGGCGCCCCTCCAGCGCGCGGCGCAGCCGCGGCGCACTCACCCCGTGCAGCACGCCCGTGTCGCCGACCTCGACCCGCTCGATCCGCCTGCCCCCCGCGCAGGCGGCCAGGACCTCCCGGAAGCCTTCCACATCGGGCAGTTCGGGCACGACATCCTCCAGCCGCTGTTCTCACGTGAGCCTGCCGGGCCTGCGGCGCTGCCGCAGCACGAGGACCGCGGCCAGGCCGGCCGTGCCGACGAACGCTCCCGTCCAGGCGTACGCGATCCCCGACCCGGTCTCCCCGGACACGGCGCCGGCGTGCGCGGGCGGTGTGGCGGTCGGGGTGACGGGGCCGGGTCCGGCCGGCGGGGCCTGCTGCGCCACGGGCGGTTCCAGCGACCCGACGGGCTCGGCCCGTCCCGCCGCGGCGAACCCCCAGTCCAGCAGCGACCGCGCCTCCTCGTACACCGAGCGTCCGCCGCCCTGCTGAGGGTTCATCACCGTCACCAGCAGGGTCCGGCCGTCCCGGCGCGCGGCGGCGATCAGCGTGTTGCCGGCGTGCGAGGTGTAGCCGTTCTTGACGCCGATGATCCCCGGGTACTTCTCCACCCCCTTCGCGCCCGTCAGCAGCCGGTTGGTGTTCTGGATGCCGTAGGTCCAGGTGGGGCTTCCGTCGTCCGCGGTGCCGCCGGGGAACTGCGCGTCGACCGTCGCCGCGTACTCGGCGAACCGAGGGTCCGCCAGCCCCACCCGCCCGAACACCGCCAGGTCGTACGCGGAGGAGACCTGGCCCGGCGCGTCGTAGCCGTCCGGGGAGACCACCTCGGTGTCGAAGGCGCCCAGTTCGCGGGCCTTGGCCTGCATCTGCTCGGCCGTGGCGGTCCAGCCGCCGTTCATCCGGGCCAGTACGTGCACGGCGTCGTTGCCGGAGCTGAGGAACACACCCCGCCACAGGTCGTCGACCGTGTACGTACGGCCGGCGGCGATGCCGACCCGGCTGCTCCCCTCGCCCACGTCCGCGAGGTCGTCCTCGGTGACCGTGTGCGGCGCGGCGTCGGCGAGGCGCGGCAGCGCGGTGACGGCGAAGAGCGCCTTGATGGTGCTGGCGGGCGGCAGCGGGCGGTGGGCGTCGTGGGCGGCGAGCACGTCCCCGGTGCCGGCGTCGGCGACCAGCCACGACAGCGCGGAGACGTCCGGGAGTCCGGGGGCGCCGCCCAGCTCTCCGACGTGCGTTCCCGGGCCCTGCAGCGGCGACGCGCCGGCGGCGGGCCGGGGCGTGGGGTCGGTGCGCGCGGCGGCGGAGGCGGGGAGGAGACCGACGGTGCCTGCGGCGACGGCGGCCAGGCAGCAACAGACCAGCCGTGCAGTAAATCTGATGATCATTCGGCCAGCGTAGGAACGGGTACGGGGACGCGCAGTTCCGCTGAGCCGACCGGCGGAAGCCGACCCTCCGGGGGGTGGCGCCTTGCAGCGGTCGGGGCGTCCGCCGTCGCGCACGTCACCGGCCGCGACGGCCCCGGCGCCCGAGCCCGCGCCGTCCGCCGGCGCGGTGCCGCGCCGGCGTTGCTGGCGCCGGGTGCCCCGGCCTCGTGGCGCGGGCACCCGCGCCGTCCGGGTACGCGTACGCCCCTGCCCCCGGCTTGTGGCCGGGGGCAGGGGCGTTGGCGGCGTGCGTCCGTAGGTGCCGGCGTACGCGTCAGTCGCGGTCGACCTGCTCGCGCAGGATCTTGCCGTTCGTCGCGTCGATGTCGAAGGTCGTCTTGTTCCAGTCGGCCTGGGTGACGACATCGACCGACCAGATCAGCTTGTCGGCGTCGTCGTTGTCGAGTTCGACGGCGGTGACGGTCCCGTCCGTCCTGCCGGTCGCCGTCTGCACGGCCTGCTCGGGCGTGGTCTTGGCCTGGGCCAGGCGGTCGGTGATCCGGCGCTTCTCGTCGGCGCTCTGGTCGGACTCCTGCCGGGACCCGAGTACCTGGCCGGAGGCCGCGTCCACATGGACGGTGTGGACGGTGCCGTCCTCGGTGGCGACGTCGACGGCCCACGCGGGGGCGCCGGGGCTCGGGGAGGGGCTGGGCGAGGGGCTGGCCGGGCTGGGGGACGGGCTGGCGGGGCCGCCGCTCTGGTAGCGCGTCAGTTCGATCTCGACCAGCTTGCTGCCGGCGACCTCGCCGACGGCGGTGTCGGCAGCCTTGTCCCAGGTGACCGTGGCGGCCGGGACCAGCGCCCTGCGCTCGGCCTGGTCGTCCGTGAGACGGGTCGGCTGCCCGTCGGACTCGGCGAACCGGTGGGGCTGCCGGTGGGGCTCGCGGTGCCGGTCGGACTGTCCGTCGGCTGTGCGGCGGCCGCACTCACGTCGGTCCCCTTGTCGCTGCCACAGGCGGTGAGCAGAAGGGCGGAACAGGCGATGAGGCATCCGGGGATCGCGGCACGCAGACGAAGAGCATGAGTCGATACGTTCATGTCGCCACGCGTAACCCCTTGCCCCGTCGCGGACACGGGCTGCCGGGAAGATCACCCGATCGCGTCCGTCCGGTCGGGGCCCTCATGCCGACGCCGTCCAGCGGGGCGAGGTGTCGGCCCAGGCCCCTTCCCACGCCGAGTCACGCCGTCCGTCCAGGAACCGGGCGACGACCGCGTAGGCGGCCAGCCCGGTCAGGACGACCGCCGCGCCCGCCGTGGCGGCCCAGCCGTAGGCACGGCTGCGGATCTCGTCCTCCGCCGTCGGAGCGTCCGTCAGACGACCCTCGGCGTCGCGCCAGACGCGCACGGTGGATCCGGCGGGGAGGCCGGGGGACACGTCCGTCCTGCCGGTGTGCGGCCTCCCGTCCGGGCCGGGGAAGCGCACCTCGGCCGGGTACCGCGTGAGGCGGGCCTCCTCCGACCCCGGTTCCGGATGGCGGGGAGTGTCGTGCACCAGCACGGCCGTGACGCGCTCCCGCGTGCGGGCGTCGGCGGCGGCGTCCTCCCACAGCGCGCTGTGCACGGCGCTGCCCACGAAGACCGCCGCCGTCGGCGCGCCCGCCGTCACGACCACGGCCAGCAGCAGACCGGCCCACGCCTGCACCAGATCGCACCGGCGTCGCAGCGGACTGCGCCGCCATCGCCACAGCCCGGCGCGGGCCGGTGCGGGCGGCGGCTGCGCCCGCGGCTCGGGATCGAACATGTCGCCTCTCCTTCTGCTCGTACGACCTGACCCCCTGTCCCGGGAACGAAAGACCCTAAATCCGGTCCCGGTCCGGCGGTTGGCGCGGGGCGCTGGTCGCGGGGTGGCGGTGGGCCGACTCCAGGACGTGCGACGCACCCCGCAACGCTGCCGTGTGCGGGGCGGGCACCGGCTGGACGGGGGACCGCAGCTGCCCCGTCAGGTCGTAGACGACCTCCGCCCGCAGGGCACCGCCGCCCGCCAGGACCACACCCCGTTGCAGCGCGTCCAGGGTCTGCTGGGTCTCGTCGAGACGCAGCATGTCGGTGACCATGGCGACGACCGCCCGGGTGAGCACGCGACAGCTCGTGCCGTCGTCGAGGTCCGCGGTGCCCAACTCCGTGCGGTACGCGTCGGTCACCTCGCCGGCGCACAGCAGCGTGAGCTCCGTGACGTGCGCGCCGATGTCCGCGACGAGCAGCGGCCGGGTCAGGTCCGCTCCCGCGCCCAGGGCGATCGCCTTCGCGGCCGGGACGGTCAGCACCGTCCGCGGGTGCAGCACGGCGAGGGCCGTGACGGCGGCGCCGCGGAAGGCGGGGCCGCCCAGCACCGGGGTGGTGACGACGATCAGCGGCCGGCAGAAGGCGGGGACACGGCGGCGGAACAGCCGCTCGAGCATCCGGGCCGCCCCCTCCGGGTCGACGACGGCGCCGCGCCGGACGGGGTGGCTGCCGCCCGGGAAGGTCACCGTCGGGACGTCGAGGACGACACCACGGCCGGGGGACCACGCCCGGGTCCGGGAGCTGCCCAGATCGATGGCGAAGCGCGGACAGCTCCGGCCGGCCGGCCAGGACTGCCGTCGCCCGGCCCCCGTCCAGGCGCGGAGACCGGTCACCGCCCCGCCCCGCTCCCCGGCCGGCGGTGCCCGCGGCGGCGCGCCCGGGGCGCGGCGGTGGGGCGGCCCCCGGCAGTCATGCGGTCCGGCGCTGGCAGCCGACGCAGCAGCGCGCGTAGGGGAGGATCTCCAGGCGCTCGACGGGGACGGCACACGCGCACTCCTGGCAGCGTCCGTACGCGCCCGCTTCCAGCCGCTCGAAGGCCGCGTCGATCTCCGCCAGCACACGGCTGATGGACGCCTTCTGAGCGAGCATCAGCTCCTGGGGGGCGTCGTTGCCCTCGTTCTCCATCGCCTCCAGCTGCGTGAGCCGGGAGTTCCGCTCGTGCTGAAGACGCTGACGGACCTCGTGAGCGGTCAGGCGCTCGGGACGGGAGTCGGAGCGGGCCGCGTCGAGCGACATTGAAGGGTCCTTCCACGGGAGGCGAACGCCGGGGTGCTCCGCCGCGAGGGGCGAGGACGCCCCCTGCTCCCGCCGGTGCGGCGGGAGGGCGAAGGGTTCATCAGCGCAACCATGACCGTCCGCCGGAGCCGGGACCATCGGGCCCAGCACCCATTTCCCGGGGGCCGCATGGTGCAGAGGGACGGGGACGGTGCGCACCGCCGCGCGTACGGATGGCTGTCACGGCCGATCGACGGGCGCCTCGGCGCACGGCAGGCTCGGGGGCGTTGTACGCGACCCCGGCCCGCCGTCCACGGTCACCGGCCCCCGGTGCCGGCCCGGTCCGGCGGTGGACGATAGTGGTAGCTCCTGCGGAGTCTGTGGAGGTCTGGTCCTACGTGTCCCTGTTCTGGCGGATCTTCGCGTTGAACGCCGTGGTCCTCGGCCTGGCCACGGCGCTGCTCCTGTGGGCGCCGGTGACCGTCTCGGTGCCGGTGCTGCTCACCGAGGCCGTCATCCTGGTGGGCGGTCTCGCCGTCATGCTGGTCGCGAACGCCGCCCTGCTCCGTATCGGCCTCGCGCCGCTGGACAGGCTCACCCGGCTCATGGCCACGGTCGACCTGCTCCGGCCCGGGCAGCGGCTTCCGGGCCCGCCCGGCCGCGGCGGGGTCGCCGAACTGATCAGCTCCTTCAACGACATGCTCGAACGGCTGGAGTCGGAGCGCGCCACGAGCAGCGCGCGGGCGCTCAACGCGCAGGAGGCCGAACGCCGGCGTATCGCGCAGGAGCTCCACGACGAGGTCGGCCAGAGCATGACCGCCGTCCTGCTGGCACTCAAGCGCGCGGCCGACCGGTCGCCCGAGCCGCTGCGGGCCGAGCTGCGGCAGGCGCAGGAAACCACGCGGGACAGTCTCGACGAGGTGCGCCGGCTGGCCCGCCGGCTGCGGCCCGGTGTGCTGGAGGACCTGGGTCTGATCAGCGCGCTCACGTCGCTGACGGCCGACTTCGCCGCGCACACGGGTCTGCGGATCGAGCGCCGCTTCGGCTCCGGCCTGCCGGAACTCGGCCGGGAGACGGAGCTGGTGCTCTACCGGGTCGCCCAGGAGGGGCTCACCAACATCGCGCGCCACGCGGAGGCACAGAACACCGAACTGATCCTGCGCCACGAGCCCGGCGCCGTGGTTCTGAGCATCGTGGACGACGGCCGCGGCATCGGGTCGGCCTACGAGGGCGCGGGTATCCGCGGCATGCGGGAGCGGGCCCTGCTGATCGGCGCCGCGCTCGACATCGGCCCCGGCGGACCGGGAGACTCCGGCGGCCCCGAAGGCCCCGGTAACCGGATCGGCACGCGGGTGTCGCTGTCGGTCCCGGTCGAACGGGTACCGGCCGTGCCGGTCCCCGCCGCGCCGGCTCCCGACGAACCGTCACAGGACGGAACCCGTGCCGGAAATGGAGCGCCGTAGCCGTGCCGGAGACCGATGAGATCCGCATCCTGCTCGCCGACGACCACGCTCTGGTCCGGCGCGGTGTCCGGCTGATCCTCGACGGGGAGCCGGACCTGCGCGTCGTCGCGGAGGCCGGTGACGGCGCCGAAGCCATCGCCATGGCCCGCGCCCACGCCGTCGACCTGGCCGTCCTCGACATCGCCATGCCCCGTATGACCGGTCTGCAGGCGGCCCGCGAACTCGCCGCGCTCCAGCCCGGCCTGCGCATCCTCATGCTGACGATGTACGACAACGAGCAGTACTTCTTCCAGGCGCTCAAGGCGGGGGCCTGCGGATACGTCCTGAAGTCCGTCGCGGACCGCGATCTGGTGGCGGCGTGCCGCGCGGCGATGAGGGGCGAGCCGTTCCTCCACCCCGGTGCGGTCACCGCGCTCATCCGCAACTACCTGGACCGGGTCCGGCGCGGCCACGAGGCCCCCGACCAGATCCTCACGGTGCGCGAGGAGGAGGTGCTCAAGCTCGTCGCCGAGGGTCAGTCGTCCAAGGACATCGCGGAGACGCTCGTCATCAGTGTGAAGACGGTCCAGCGGCACCGGGCGAACCTGCTGCGCAAACTCGGCCTGCGTGACCGTCTGGAGCTGACCCGTTACGCGATCAGGGCCGGTCTGATCGAGCCCTGAGCGTACGGGGCCGGTGCGCGTGACCCAGGGTCGCCGACGGACGCCGCCGGGGCACCTCCTACACTCGGTGCCTGCTCTCGGCCGCGGTCGGGCGCGGTGACGAGACGACCCCGTGAAAGGACCCTGTTCCAGATGAGTGCCGCAGACCGTACCGACGCACCGATCTACGCGGACCTGGTGGAGGAGCGCGGCGACGTGCCCGCGGATGTCCGGCGGACCGCAGAGGAGACGCTGCGGGAGATGGGGCGCGTCATGGACTTCAGCGACGTCCTCGCCGGCCGCTGACCCCGCAGGCCCGGCCGCACCTCCCGGCGACGGCCGCCACGCCGCACCTCCCGCGCGACGGCCGGCGCACCACGCCAGACCCATGCCTCCGGCGCACCACGCCGGACCCGTGCGCCGCCACGCCGGGCCGGCACCCCGCCGGTGGTCGGGCTGATCAGGCCGGTCGGGCCGCCGGTCCGACGCCCGCCAGCAGCCGCAGCAGCGGCCGCGGCGCCGCGCCGGGGTCGAGCGCCTCGACCAGGGCCCGCCCGTAGTGGATCTTGCGGCCCCGGATGGTGCCCAGAAAGCGCCGGATCTGCCGCTCCACCTCCCGCTCCCGCTGCGCGGGCTGCTTCTGGAACGTGCGGAAGGACCGCAGATCGCCCTGCGCGGCGAACACCTCCTCGACGGCCCCGGCGCCCAGCGCCCGGATCAGCTCGTCCTCCAGGTCCGCGACGCACACCTGGAAACCACGGCGCTCCAGCGCCGCGCGGTCCGGGTGCGGTCCCCGTCCGGCCCGCTCCAGGGCACGCCGGAAGAACGCCTCCTCCGCCGCGTCGCACAGACCCGCCGGCTCCGCGTCGATCCCCTGCGGGCCGAGCAGGTCCAGGAAACGGCCGATGCTGGTCGCGCCGCCCATCGCGACGACGCACACGCCCTCCGCGCCGAGATCCCGGCCGAGCCGCGGTGCCAGCGCCTCCACCGCGGCCCGGTCGCTGTGGCCCTCGACGAGCACGACCTCACGCAGCCGGGCCGCCTTCGCCAGCTCGCGCGCGGCGGTGCCCGCCGCCGCGGCCTCACGGCCGTTCGCCGCCCAGGCGACGAACGCCGAGCGGAACAGTTCCATGTTCATGACCCCTCCATCGCGCCGGAGCGTACGCGAGACGGCGGCACTCGCCCACAGGTTTGCCGCCCGCCGCGACGGCGGCGGGCAGGGCCCTGTCGAGAGGGAAGCGATCACGGGATATCTTGATGTCGAGCAATGTTGCAGACGTGGAGAGCGGAGCACCGGGTGACTGACTCGACCATCATTTACACGCACACTGACGAGGCGCCCGCCCTGGCGACGTACTCGTTCCTGCCTGTGATCCAGGCGTACGCCTCGACGGCCGGTGTCACCGTGGAGACCCGTGACATCTCGCTCGCGGGGCGGATCATCTCGCAGTTCCCCGAGTACCTCGAGGAGGGGCAGCGCGTCGACGACGCCCTCGCCGAGCTCGGCGCCCTGGCGAAGACGCCGGAGGCCAACATCATCAAGCTGCCCAACATCTCGGCCTCGATCCCGCAGCTGAAGGCGGCCGTCGCCGAGCTGCAGGAGCAGGGCTACGCGCTGCCGGCCTACCCGGACGACCCGAAGACGGACGAGGAGCGCGACATCCGCGCCCGTTACGACAAGGTCAAGGGCAGCGCCGTCAACCCGGTCCTGCGCGAGGGCAACTCCGACCGGCGCGCCCCCGCCTCGGTCAAGAACTACGCCAAGGCGCACCCGCACCGCATGGGCGCCTGGAGCGGCGACTCGAAGACGAACGTCGCCACCATGGGCGCCGACGACTTCCGCTCCACCGAGAAGTCCGCGGTGCTCGGCGAGGCCGGTTCGCTGCGCATCGAGCTCAAGGGCGACGACGGCTCCACCACCGTGCTGCGCGAGTCGGTCCCGGTGCTCGCCGGCGAGGTCGTCGACGCGTCCGTGATGCGCGTGGCCGCCCTGCGCGAGTTCCTGACGGAGCAGGTCGCCCGCGCCAAGGCCGAGGGTGTGCTGTTCTCCGTGCACCTGAAGGCCACCATGATGAAGGTCTCCGACCCGATCATCTTCGGTCACGTGCTGCGCGCCTTCTTCCCGAAGACGTTCGCCGCGCACGGCGAGGCGCTCGCCAAGGCCGGCCTCTCCCCGAACGACGGCCTCGGCGGCATCTACAAGGGCCTCGAGGCGCTTCCCGAGGGCGCCGAGATCAAGGCGTCCTTCGACGCCGAGCTGGCCGAGGGCCCGGACCTCGCGATGGTCGACTCCGACCGCGGCATCACCAACCTGCACGTGCCGAGCGACGTCATCGTCGACGCCTCCATGCCGGCGATGATCCGCACCTCCGGCCACATGTGGGGCCCGGACGGCGAGGAGGCCGACACCGTCGCCGTCCTCCCGGACAGCAGCTACGCGGGTGTGTACCAGGTCGTCATCGACGACTGCCGCGCCCACGGCGCCTTCGACCCGTCCACCATGGGCTCGGTGCCGAACGTCGGTCTGATGGCGCAGAAGGCCGAGGAGTACGGCAGCCACGACAAGACCTTCGAGGTCCCGGTCACCGGCACCGTGCGGGTCGTCGACGCTGCGGGCAACGCCGTGCTGGAGCAGGCCGTCAGCGCCGGCGACATCTTCCGCATGTGCCAGACCAAGGACGCGCCGATCAAGGACTGGGTGAAGCTCGCCGTCACCCGCGCCCGCGCGGCCGGCGTCCCCGCCGTGTTCTGGCTCGACGAGACCCGCGCGCACGACGCCCGGCTGATCGAGAAGGTCAGGACCTACCTGGCCGAGCACGACACCGAGGGCCTGCAGATCGAGATCATGTCCCCGGTGGAGGCCACCGCCTTCTCCCTGGAGCGCATCCGCCGCGGCGAGGACACCATCTCCGTCACCGGCAACGTGCTGCGCGACTACCTGACGGACCTGTTCCCGATCCTCGAGCTCGGTACCAGCGCCAAGATGCTCTCCGTCGTCCCGCTGATGAACGGCGGCGGCCTGTTCGAGACGGGTGCCGGCGGCTCCGCCCCGAAGCACGTCCAGCAGCTCGTCAAGGAGAACTACCTCCGCTGGGACAGCCTCGGCGAGTTCCTCGCCCTGGCCGTCAGCTTCGAGCACCTCGCGACGTCCACGGGCAACGCCCGCGCCAAGGTCCTCGCCGACACGCTCGACCGCGCCACCGGCACCTTCCTGGGCGAGGACAAGTCGCCGAGCCGCAAGCTGGGCGGCATCGACAACCGCGGCAGCCACTTCTACCTGGCCCTGTACTGGGCCCAGGAGCTGGCGAAGCAGACCGACGACACGCAGCTCGCGGAGGCGTTCGCGGCACTCGCCAAGACGCTCGGCGAGCAGGAGCGGACCATCGTCGACGAGCTGATCGCCGTGCAGGGCTCGCCGGCCGACATCGGCGGCTACTACCGTCCCGACCCCGCCAAGGCGGAGGCCGTGATGCGCCCGTCGAAGACCCTCAACCAGGCTCTCTCGACCCTGGCCTGACGCGCGACGGCGGGCAGTCGCCCGCCCGTCCCGCATCCGCGTCCGCCCCGGCCGGCCCTCGTGCCCGGCCGGGGCGTTCCGCGTGCCCGCCGGGAACAACTCGGCGTGCCGCGGGGGTTGTTACGGGACACGAGCCGGGCCGGGCGGTCGCCGGTCCCGGCGGACGCCCGCGTACGAAGGAGTCACCCGTGGCGCTCACCCGTGAAGACCGCGAGAAGTTCCTGGCAGAGCCGTTCGTCGCCGCGCTCGCGGTCGACGCGGTCGAGGACGGCCGGGCACCGCTCACGGTGCCGATCTGGTACCAGTACGAGCCCGGCGGCGACATCTGGATCATGACGGAACGGGATTCGCGCAAGGCGGCGGCGATCAGGGCCGCCGGGCGGTTCACGCTCATGGTCGACCGGCTCGAACCGACGGTGCGCTACGTCTCGGTCGAGGGCCCGGTCGTCGACACGGCCCCGGCCACCCGCGAGCAGCTGGTGGAGATCTCCGCGCGCTACCTCGACCCCGCCAAGGTCGAGGCGTACGTCGACTTCGCCTGGAAGAACCACGGCGACATGGTGGTCGTCCGGATGCGGCCGCAGCGCTGGATCAGCGCGGACCTCGGCGACGTGTGACCACGGGAATTCCTCCGGCGGACCGCACCGCCCGCCGGCGGCCCTGAGAGCTCGCTGTCAGTCGCGGCGGACCATCGGCGGCCCGACGTAGCGCGAGCCGGAAAGGCCGAGCGTCGCGTCGTACGCCAGCTTGTAGTCGCCGTTCTCGTCGTGCGCCTGGAGGGCGTCGTTGACGGCTTCCTTCAGCACCGTGTCGCCCTTCCGCATCCCGATCCCGTACGGCTCCTCGGTGAACGGCTGGCCGACGACCTTCAGCTTGTCCGGGTGCTGGGCGGCGTAGCCCTTGAGGATCGCGTCGTCCGTGGTGACCGCGTCGACCTCGCCGGCCAGCAGCCGCTGGACGCACTCGGTGTACTTGGTCGTCTCGACCGTCTGCGTGTTGTACTCCGGCTTCTTGATCTCCCCGAGCGCCGTGGAGCCCTTGGCAGAGCAGACCGTCTTGCCCTCCAGCGAGAACGGACCGGCGATCGTCCTGTCGTCCTTGCGGACCAGCAGGTCGGCGCCGGCCAGATAGTAGGGGCCCGCGAACGAGACCTTCTTCTTGCGCTCCTCGTTGATCGTGTACGTCCCGACGTACAGATCGACCTGGCCACTGGAGATCGCCGCCTCGCGGACGCCCGTGTCCACGGTCTTGAACTCGATCTGCCGGGCGGAGAAGCCGAGGTCGGCGGCGATCATCCTGGCGATCTCGATGTCGAAGCCGGACCGCTCTCCGTTCTCGTTCTCGAAACCGAGGAACGGCTGGTCGTTCTTGGCGCCGATGACGAGCTTCCCGGCCTTCTTCGCCTTCTTCCACGTCGGCGAGTCGAGGTCGACGTCCGTGGCGACCTTGTACGTCGGCAGCTCCGGCAGGTCCCTGGCGTCCGCCGTGCGGGAGGGCCCACTGCCGGCGCCTTCGGATTCGCCGGCGCATCCCGTAGCGGTGAGTGCTACCGCGAACACGGTGACGGCCGCGGTGGCGGCGGACTGGTAGGCCTTCATGGTGCGACATCCTTCACTCGATTTTGCGAGGAGAGTAAGGAGTCGAAGGGGCGAGCGTCATTACATCTGAGCGGAACTTGAGCATCACATTCCGGATACGGCGCCACGTAGGCCGTGCACCCGGCACGACCCGCGCCGGGTGCGCACCGCCCCGGGTCATTCGACCCGGAAGGCCCGGGTGGCGCCGCTGAAGGCGCTGATCGGGCCGAGCAGGCTCCTGGCGTCGCCGAAGTGCGCGATCCGGTACGTCCCGGCCGGCGTGCCGGGGGCCACCTTCCAGGTGATGACCGCCTTGGACGTGCCCGTCAGGCCGTTCAGCCGCACCCAGCGGTACGTCGTGTCCCAGTCGCCGTCGTCGAGATGACGGACCCAGCCGCCGTCCACCTGCCGCTGAACCTCGAGGAAGGTCCCGTTCCGGTGCAGGTCGTTCTTCGGGTGGCCGGTCACGAACTCGGCCGTGACCGTGGCTCCCGGCCCGTACGAGGCGGCCGGCTCCGCCAGCAGGTCGCCGAACCGCCGGCCCGTCGGCGGGTTGTCCATCACCACACCGGTCTGCAGCGACGTCTGCCGGTCCGAGTGGTCGGGCGGCGTCGGCCCGCCGCCGGCCGGCGTGCCGTCCCGCAGCGAGGCCGCCAGCGCGGCGAACTCCTGCTGCTGGGCGGGGAGCGTGTACCTGCCGTAGAGGGTGGAACCGCCCTCGTACTGCTGGAGGTCGTACTCCTCCGGCGTGGTCACGTACTGGCTGTACGCGTTGGCGTACCCCTGCATCAGCACGTTCTCCAGCGATACGCCCAGCTCTTCGGCGACCGTGCGGCGGATGCGCAGCCCCGAGACGATCGTGTACTCGGCCGGTCCGGCCACCAGATGGAACTGGCCGATCTTGACGATCTGCAGCGGCAGCACGGTCGGGGTCGTCGGCGTCACCGCGTTGACCAGCCCGGTGGGCACCAGATTCGCCTTCGGGTACTGGCAGCTCACCAGCCACTCGGGCGGGTCGATGCCGAACGGTTCCAGCAGCTTCGCGACCGGGCTGTTCATGCCCTCGGTGAAGCCGGGGATCGCGGGCCCGTCCTCCACGCTGCCGGCGAGCGTCGAGGCGCCGACCATGGCCGGGCAGGTCCGGTGCTCCCTGCCGTCCGGGGTGTACTTCCCGTCGACCGTCACGTCCTCCATGTCCACGAACCGCAGCCGGGAGTCCACGCTGCCGCGCACCGGGACGGCGGCCGCGTCGTGGATCCGCTGCGCCGCCCTGAACTGCCGGTCGCCGATGATCCGCGTGTTCTCGAACTCGTCCTCCGTCGGACCGGAACCGGGCCGCAGATTCAGATTGGGGGACATGTCGCCGGCGTTGGTGTTGGGGAACGCGGCGACGAAGCCATTGCGGTCCTCGAGATAGCGCACGCCCTTGGCGTCGTGCTCCCACTCGTACGCCGCGTAGCCCTTGTTGTCCGGGCTGAGTAGCGTGTTCTTGTTGGTGAGCGACGTGTTGTGGGTGGCGAACCAGCTGATGGCGCCGATGTCGGTGGCGCCCTGCCGGAAGCGCAGCACGGTCATCGCCGGGTCGATCGCGTCGGGGAAGGCGGCCCTGTCGCGGGCGGGGTTCTCCTCGAACGCGGTCCGTGAGCGGTTGACGCTCGCGTTCTTCAGCTCGCCCCTGCCGAGGGTGACGGTGCCCGGCCGCAGATCCTCGTGCGCCTCGGCCACGGATTCGACGATGCCGTCGACGATCGCCCGGTAGGTGTTCTTCTGGAAGCCCAGCGACGCCAGGTTGTAGGCGAGGTGGTGGGAGTGGCCGCCGGTGCCGGCGTGCGTGTGGGTGGCGGACAGCAGGACGTTGCGGTCGCCGTAGAGCGAGCCGTAGCGCCGCCCGAGCTCCGCGACGACGCCCTGCCGCACGGACTGGAAGATCATCGCCAGATCGGCGTTGACGTACACGACCCGCTCGCCGCTGGTCCGGTCGGCCACGACGAAGGCCCGTGAGCGCTGCCGCTGGTGGATGCCGGTCGCCTTCTGCCCGAAGCTCGAGTAGCCCATCATGCCGACCTCGGCGGCCTCCCCGGTCACGTCGGAGATGCCCCGGCCGACGAGATACGTCGTCGGCCCGGACTCCGCGGCCCGCGCGGTCGCCGCGCCGGTCGGGCCGGCTCCCGGTACGACGGCCGGGGCCAGGGCGCCGAGCGCCCCCGCGAGCAGCAGGGAGGCCGCCTTGGAGCTGGTCGTGGGGAACCGCATGCCTACTCCCTCGTACGCCCTCGTGCCGGAACGAAACCGGGCCTGGCCCACTGGAGCCTGGAGCCGGTCGTGACAGGTGTGGCCGAAGGTAACCGCGGTGGGCGGCCGCTGGAGAGGACCGGACCGGCCAGTAACGGGACTTCATCGGCCACCGGCCCTGTCCTCCCGCCGCCCCGGTCCCTACAGTGACCGCCCGGGAGGTGAGGCGATGACGGCGCACGACCCGGCACCCGCCCGGACCGCACAGACACCGCGGCTCGCGGACCCCCGGCACGGGTCCGCGACCATCACCCCCCACCTGCTGCGCTACCTCACCCTGGTGGCCGCCGAACGCGGGCACGACCTGGGCCCCGCCCTGCGCCGCGCGGGGCTGAGCGAGGCCGCCCTCAGCGCGGTCGGCCAGCGGGTGTCCTACCGGCAGGGCAGCTCCGTCATCAGGGAGGCGATACGGGACCTCGGCGATCCGGCGCTCGGCCTCGCGGTGGGCCGCCGCCAGCGGGTCACCGCGTGGGGCCTGGTCGGTCTCGCCCTCCAGGCCAGCCCCACCCTCCACGACGCACTGCTGCTCGGCGTCCGCCACCACGGCGTCACCGGGTCCATGCTCGACTACCGCTTCGAGCGCGTACCGGCCGGCGCCGCGATCCTGGCGACCGCCCGGTACACCGACACCGGACTGCGGGCGTTCCTGCTCGAAGAGGCCTTCGGCAGCATCGTCGCCCTGATCCGGGACGCCTGGCACGAGGAGTTCGCCCCGCACCGCGTCGCCGTACGGCATCCGCGCCCGTCGTACGGGGACGAGTACGAGCACTGGTTCCGCTGCCCCGTCACCTTCTGCGCCCCCGACGACCGGCTGGTCTTCTCCGCAGAGTCCCTGGCCGGCCCGCTGCCCGGCGCGGACGCCTACACCCTCGCCCAGGTCGTCGCGCTCCTCGACGCGGCCCGCGCGCAGGGCAGGGACCGGCAGGACCTGGTGCAGGGGCTGGAGGTGTCGCTCGCCCGGGCGCTGCCCCGGGTGCCGCCGCTCGCCCAGCAGGCGCTGGAGCGCGGCATGAGCGAGCGGACGCTCCGCCGGCGGCTCGCCGAGCACGGCACCAGCTACGAGGCGCTCGTCGACTCCGTGCGGCTGGTGCGGGCCGAGGAACTGATCATGACGAGCGACCTGCCCCTGCACCGGATCGCGGGACTGCTCGGCTTCAGCGACGCCCGCACCCTGCGCCGCGCCGTGACCCGCTGGTTCGGCGCCAGCCCCTCCGCGCTGCGCGGCTCCACGGCACGCCGGCGGTGAGACGTGCCGGCCGGCCACCGGCCCCGGAGTGCCCGCGGATACGTATCAGGTCCTGCAGTCCGGGTGCTCTGCGCGGCGCCGCGCCCCATACTTGATCCAATGACGGCAGGGAAAGGCGGTGCGGTGAGACATCCGGGATGGACGCGGCGGGCCGGGGGACCGGCGGTGCGCCGGGCGGCCGCCGTGGCCGAGCGGTTCAGGATCCGCAGCCGTCTCGAGTGGCTCAGCCTCGCCGGCACCGAGATCGGCACCACGCTCGACCTGGAACGCACGGCGCAGGAGCTGGCCGACTTCGTCGTGCCCCGCCTCGCGGACGGCGCGGCCATCGACCTGCTGGAGTCCGCGCTGCGGGGCGAGCACGTCGAGGCGGGCCGGGACGGCGAGCGGCCCGTGATGCGGGCCATGGCCGTCTCCGCCGTACCGCGCCTCATGGAGCTCGAACCCGACCCGGTGGGCGAACTGGCCTCGGTCAACAAGGACACGATCGCGGTCCGCGCCCTGATGCGCCGGCAGCCGGTGCTGATGAGCCGGCTCTCCCGGGAGGACTTCGCGCAGGTGGCGCCCACCCGCAGCGCCGCGGAGAAGATGCGCGCGGCCGGCGTGCACAGCTACATGGTGGTGCCGCTGATCGCCCGGGGCGTGCTGCTCGGCGTCGCCGACTTCGTCCGGGCCGGCAGCAGACCGCCGTTCTCCCGCACCGATCTCGTGCTCGCCCAGCAACTCGCCTCGCGGGCAGCCGTGTTCGTCGACAACGCCCGGCTGTACAAACGGGAGCGCGAGCAGGTCGTCAGCCTCCAGCGCAACCTGCTGCCGCGGACCACCCCGCAGACGCTCGGCCTCGACGTCCACGCCGACTACGCCCCCACCGCCGACGCGAGTGGTGTCGGCGGCGACTGGTACGACGTGATGGCCCTGCCCGGCGGGCGGACCGCCCTCGTCGTCGGCGACGTGATGGGCCACGGCCTCGCCGCGGCGGCGACCATGGGCCGGCTGCGCGCCATCGCCCGCACCCTGCTCGCCCTCGACACCGTGCCCGAGCGCGTGCTCGCCAGACTGGACCTCGCCGCCCGCGACCTGGAGGACGACCAGGTCGCCACCTGCCTGTGCGCGGTGTACGACCCCGCCACCGGCGAATGCACCCTCGCCACCGCCGGCCATGCGCCGCCGCTGCTGGTGGACGCCGCCGGCAACGCCGAGTACCTCGACGTACCGGTGGGCGCGCCGCTGGGCGCCGGCGTCATCCCGTACGACCCGGCGAAGGTGGCCGTGCCCGCCGGAAGCCGGCTGCTGCTCTACACCGACGGACTGATCAAGACCCGCACCGAGGACGTCGACGTGCAGCTGGCGCGGCTGCGCAAGGCCGTCGCCGCCGCCGGCGCCGCGGAGCTCGAGTCGTGCGAGCTGCTGGCCGGCGACTGGGGCCCCGGCACGCGCTTCGACGAGGCCGTCATGCTGGTCGCCACCGCGTACGCACGCCGCCCGGGGGAGGACCTGGCCGTCTGGACCCTGCCGGCCGACGCCACGGCCGCCTCCGCGGCCCGCAGGCTGGTGGTGCGGCAACTGGCCGACTGGGACCTGGAGGGCCTGGCCGACACCACCGAACTCGTCGTCAGCGAACTCGTCGGCAATGCCCTGCGCTACGGCGGCGGCCCCGGACAACTGCGGCTGCTGCGCCATGAGCGCCTCGTCGTGGAGGTCTCCGACACGGGCCCCGACCTGCCGCTCATCCAGCACGCGACGATCAACGACGAGGGCGGCCGGGGCCTGCAGCTGATCAACATGATGTGCCGGCGCTGGGGTTCGTGCCGCACGTCCGGCGGCAAGGTCGTCTGGGCCGAGCAGGACATCGTGCCCACCGTATGAACCCGTCCCGGGGCGCGCCGCCGGGGAACCGGAACCGGCCGCCCTGCGTAGTACCTGCGGAGAGGTAACGGGACGAGGGGAGTTCACCGTGGCCGCGAGTGCCGTGCGGATCGACGGAAACAGCCTGCTGCTGGGCGCGGGAGTGCGGGTCCGCTTCATCAGGACGCTGCGGCTGCCGGAAACGGGGACGCACCAACTGCCGCCGGGGCTCGGCGAGTTCCCGGTACGGCGCGTCGAGGACCACCTCTCCGCCGTGCCGCCGCAGATGCGCGAGCGGGGCGGCGTGATGCTGCCCGTGTATCTGCGCGAGGCGATGTGGCTCAGCTTCGCGGGCAGCAGCGAGCCGGCCGCCCTCCAGGTCGGCGTCGGCAAGGTCTGCGCCGTGTCCGGCGAGCCGTGGCGCCCCACCTTGACCCGCACCCCGCAGAACTATGTGGTGCTGCCCCGCCAGCCGTGGCTGGACGGCATCAACTCCGGCAGGGGGACGGTACGTCAGTTCGTCGCCGTACCGCTCGGGACGGGCGCCACCATCGAGGGGCAGGTGACCGGCGAGGAGACCTGGGGCGGCGTACAGCTCCAGGCGTACGGACTGTCGCCCGCGGCGCTGGCCGCCTGGCGGGAGGAGGCGCGCGCCCGCGCCGAGCGCGCCGTGGCCGCCCCGGCCGCCGCGCCGATGGCCTTCGGGGCCGCGCCACCGCCGGCGCCCGGGGGAGCGCCGCGGGTCCGGGCGGCGTCCATGGGGCTCGGCGTGGGCGGCTCCATGCGGCAGGAGGTCTACCGCGACGACCGGAGCCCGCGCGATTGGGCGGAGGAGCCCTCCGGCCGGGTCTTCGTGCACCTGGTGACCCCACCGGAGTGGCGGCGCATCACCGGTGAGGACGCGCCGCCGTCGCCCGTCGACCGCGCGGCCTACACGCGCGCCGGGCTGCCCTGGTACGACTACTACGACGAGAGCGCCGCCGGCCTCGCGCCGGCCGGCCCCTTCACGGGTGTGCGGCCCGTCGGCGACTGGCTCGGCGACGACCACACCCCGTGGGAGCCGCCGGCCCCGGAGCAGATCGTGCCGCTCGGCGACGTGCCGAAGCCGGGGAAGGCGGTCGCGGACGGCGACTGGTGATCAGCCGCCGTCCACGGTCCCACCGTCGTCCGGCCCGGGGGCCGGACGTCAGGGCAGCTTCGTGAAGGGCGAGAGGAACGCCCGTGCGCCGGGGGAGTCCAGACGGTACGTCACATTGGTGGCGTAACAGGGGGAATCGCCCGTGATGGTGGTGGACACCAGGGTGCGCCTGCCGTCCAGCACGGCGAAGTTCGGGCCGCCGGAGTCGCCGTAGCAGGCGCCGCCGTTGCCCTGAGGGGCCGTCATGGCGAGGCGCACCCAGGACTTGTTGAGGGCGTCGAAGCCGACGGGCGCCTTCATCCGGACACCGCCGCCGGGGTGCGTGTGACCGCCCGGTCCCCGCTGGGCCTCCTGGGTGCCGTACCCGGCGACCGTGAACGGGGTGTCCTTCAGTCCCTGCGGCCCGAGCGCGTCGAGCGCCCCCGCCTCGGGCAGCGCGGCCGGGGTGAACGACCAGCGGGCCTTCATCTGCGCGGCCGGCAGCTCCACGACGGAGATGTCGCGGGTGTCCACCGCGGGGCCCGGGTACTCGGGGTGGTTGTGCGCGGCGCCCTGGACGCCCACGGCCGCGGCGACGGCCGCCGGGTCGCCGGGGTGCCGGGTGGCCGCCTCGTCGAGGCCGGCCTGCACGTCCTGGTCGAGGGAGACGTAGAACCTGACGTTCTCCGGCCAGTCGGTGGTGCAGTGGGCGGCGGTGAGGAACGTGTCCGCGTCGATCATCGTTCCGGAGCAGACCCAGTCCACCCGGTCCGGGGTGGCGGGGTCGCCGTCGTTGTCCCAGGTGGCGACGAGCGCGCCGACCTCGGTGCGCTCGGGCGCGGGCGTCGCGTTGTACGAGTTGATCGCGGACGACGGCACGGCCGCGCTGAGGACCAGGGCGCAGGCGCCGGCGGCGACGCCGGTCAGACGTATGGGCAGGGCAGTCAAGGGAAACCCTTCGGTGTCGCGGGAAACGGGATCTCCTGTGGAGTGATCGACAGTGAAGCGTGCCGTGGTCGGCGCGGCAAGGGTCCTGGCGCCGCGAAGCGGCGCCGGGACGCGGAAAAGCGCGTGCCGCGGCCCCCCGGCCACGGCACGCGCTCCCTCGGGGAGGCGGTTCGGATCAGAGGCGCTGCCAGAGCGCCGGGACGGCCGGCGGCTCCCAGCCGGTCTGGGCCTGGTGACCCTGCAGACAGCGGTAGGTCGCACCGCCGTAGGTGACCTGGGCGCCCGTCTGGTAGACCGTGCCGGCCGCCCACGTGCCACCCGGCTCACCGGGCTCCTCGGGCGGCTCGCCCGGACCGTCGGTGGTGGTCTTCAGGGTCAGCCCGTATCCCTGGAGCAGCGGGTTGAGGGGCTGGTGATACGTGGTGCCGCCGGTCCGGCAGTTGCCGGAGCCGCCGGAGGTGACGCCCTGCGCCTGGCTGCCGGAGATGTACGAGCCCCCGGAGTCACCGGGCTCGGCGCACACGGTCGTACGGGTCACGCCGGTGATGGTCCCCTCCGGGTACGTGACGCTGGTGTTGTGCTGCGAGATGGTGCCGCAGTGCCAGCCTGTGGTGGACCCGGAGCGGCAGATCGACGCGCCGACCGGCTGCTGCACCGAGCCGGTCACCCGCACGTTCTGACCGCTCTGCCCCTTGACGTACGGGGTCGAGGTCCAGTTGGCGTTCGTCGCCACCCAGGCGGTGTCCCGGCCGGGGAACGTCGACGCCTGGAAGGTCCCCTGCGCCACCTGGTTGTAGCCGCTGGTGGCCGTGCCGGCCCGGCCGCAGTGCCCCGCGGTGGCGAAGCCCTGGGTGGCGCCCCGGGTGACCGCGAAGCCGACGGAGCAACGGCCGCCGCCGCCCATGTAGTACGCGTCGCCGCCGCGGATGTCGTAGAGCGGGCGCGGCTGTTCACGGGTCGGCACGACCCGTATCAGTTCGCGCTCCGCGCCGCTCGCCCCGATCATGGCCTCGGCGGCGGACGTCTCCACGGCCCGGACCACCACGGAGTTGGTGCGGACGTCGACGTACCAGACCGGCACGTCTCTTGAGGAGTTGCGCGCGGCGGCCCGGTCGAGCGCCGCCTTCGTACGGTCGAGTTCGGCCAGCGTGTGGGAGGCGATCTCGGCGTCGGCGCCGGCGCTCCTGATCGCGGCGGCGTCCGCCGCGCTGGTGGTGGCGACGGTCAGCGTGCCCGAGTCGGCGCCCGCCACCCAGGCCCCGGCGAACGAACCGCCGAGCCGCTGCCGGAGCCCGGCCGCGGTGGCTCCCGCCTCGGCCTCGTTCACCAGCCGCCGTTCCGCCTGGGCCCGGGTGAGGCCGAGGTCCCGCTGCATGGCCCGGAGCAGCTCCGGCTGTGCGGCGGACACGGCGAGCGTGTCCGCCGCGGTGCGCGCGGGTTCCGGTCCGGTCTGCTGTGCCGAGGCGGCACCGTGCAGGGCGGTCAGGATCAGCGCGCCCGCGGCGACGGCGCCGACACACGCTGACCTGGCGTGTCTGTGGAGCATGGAAGTCCCCTAGGTTCGGTGGGAGGTGTGCCGAAACCGTAGGGAAGAACAACCCCCGTGCGTCAGCTATCGGTCGGCCCCCTCCACGGCGTTATGGAGGACCGGGCTCCGGTCGGCCAGCCAGCGCGCGTAGCTGGAACTGCGGGCCGCCGCGTCGGCGTGCGCGGCCCGCACATGGCCGACGACGTCGGGGGCCCGCAGCGCCGCCGGCGCCTCCGGATGCCAGCCGAGCAGATGGCGCCAGACCAGCGGCGCGCCGCTGAGCGGACGCGTCACCATGCCGGGGGTCTCGGGGAACGTGGCGCGGCACAGACCCACCGCCCGGCCCACCTGGACCAGATGGACACAGGAGGCGGTGTCCGCCTCGTACACGCACGCCGGGGTGAAGCCCGCCCGGACGCAGGCGGCGGCGAAGCAGTCGGCGAAGCAGCCGTCGCCCGGTACGTCCGTCCACGCCTCCGCCGCCAGTTCGGCCAGCTCGATCTCGGGCCGGGCGGCGAGCGGATGGTCCGCGGCCAGCATCACGAAGACCGGGTCGCGGGCCACCTCCGCCCACGCGAGCCGCCCCGATTCCGGCGGCGCGCTCTCCCCGCACGCGCCGATCAGGGCGTAGTCCAGCCGGCCCTCGGCGGCCGAGGCGGCGATCTCGCGCTCGGACCACGACGTGTGGGTGACCACCGCGACCCCCGGTTCCGCGGTGGCGAGCCGGTCGACGAGCCCGCCCAGGAGCGGGCCGTGGGTGCCGCCGAGCCGGAACGCGCTCCCCGGGCCGCACCCGGCGCCCGTCCGGGCGAACCGCACGGCCTCCTCCTGCAGTTCGTGCACCGCGGGCAGCACGACCCGGGCGCGGTCCAGCACCAGTTCACCGAGCGCGGTGGCCCGCACCCCGCTGCGTCCGCGCTCGAAGAGCGTCCCGCCGAGCGAGCGCTCGATCCTCTTCAACTGCGCGCTGAGCGCCGGCTGGGCGAGCCCCAGCGAGGTGGCCGCCTTGGTGAGACTTCCGGCGTCGGCGATGGCCCGGATCGTTCTCAGGTGCCGCAACTCCAGTTCCATGCCTGGAGCTTGGCGCGCCGGAAGAGCCCCGGCAATAGGCAGGTCCAGACCAAAGTCGCGGCGTCAGGTTCCGTTCGGCGAACCGGGCGGAACCGGCCCGGAGGGAGGCTGGAGAAGCTTCTCGATGCCACCGGGTCCACCGGTCGGCGGAGGCAGCGTCTGCTCCGTCCAGACGGTCTTGCCGGCGCGTGAGTGCCGCGTGCCCCACCGCGCCGTGAGCTGCGCGACCAGCAGCAGACCCCGCCCGCCCTCGTCGGTGCTGCGGGCCCGGCGCAGATGCGGCGAGGTGCTGCTCGGGTCGGACACCTCGCAGATGAGCCGCTGATGGTTGATCAGCCGCAGCATCACGGGCCCGCCCGCGTACCGGTAGGCGTTGGTGACCAGTTCGCTGACGATCAGCTCCGTGGCGAACGCCATGTCCGCCAGCCCCCACGCCGCCAGCTGGTCCGCGGTGAGCCGGCGGGCCCGCGACGGCGCCGTCGGCTCGGCGGGCAGCTCCCAGGTCGCGACCATCTCCGGCGCCAGGGTGAGCGTCTGGGCCAGCAGCAGGGCGACGTCGTCGCTGGGCCGCGCGGGCAGCAGTTCGTCGACCACCGCCTGGGCCATCTCCTCCACCGGCCGGCCGGTACCGCTCAGCGTCGAGCACAGTTTCGCGAGAGCGGCGTCCATGTCCAGCGGGGCGTACTCCAGCAGCCCGTTGGTGTAGAGCGCGAGCACGCTGCCTTCCGCCAGTGTCAGTTCCGCCGCCTCGAAGGGCAGCCCGCCCAGCCCCAGCGGCGGCCCGGCGGGCAGGTCCGGCAGGCTCACCTCTCCCTCCGGCGTCACCACGGCGGGCGGCGGGTGCCCGGCCCGGGCGACGGAGCACAGCCGGGTCACCGGGTCGTACACGGCGTACAGACACGTCGCGCCCACCACCTGCTCGCCGGGACCGCCCTCGACGTCGTGCTCCTGCTCCCCGGCCAGCCGGGTCACCAGGTCGTCGAGATGCGACAGCACCTCGTCGGGCTCCAGGTCGAGGTCGGCCAGCGTGTGCACGGCGGTGCGCAGCCGGCCCATGGTCGCCGCGGCGTTGATGCCGTGCCCGACGACGTCGCCGACGACGAGGGCCACCCGGGCGCCGGAGAGCGGAATGACGTCGAACCAGTCCCCGCCGACCCCCGTCGCACCGCCGGCCGGCATGTACCGGTGGGCGACGACGACCGCCGGGTGCGCGGGCAGGTCACGCGGCAGCAGCCGCCGCTGCAGCGTCAGCGCCGCCCGGTGCTGCTGGGTGAAGCGGCGCGCGTTGTCCAGGGAGACCGCCGCCCGCGCCGCCAGCTCGCCGGCCAGGGTGAGGTCGTCCTCCTCGAACGGCTCCGGAAGCCGCGAGCGCCACAGGCTCACGAACCCGAGGACCAGCCCGCGCGCAGTCAGCGGCACCACCATCAGCGAGTGCACGGCCAGGGCCGCCTCCCGGACCCCGGGCCCCCGGGCGGTGACGAGGTCCGTGATGTCGATGAACGGCTCCAGCACCGGACGCCCGGTCGCCAGGCACCGCGCCTGCGGCGACCCCTCGGGGAACGAATTGACCGTGCCCACCGGGAACAGCAGAGCCTCCGTCTCCGGCGTGACGGTCGTGTACGCCGTCCTGCGGACCGGTCCGCCGCCCCCGTCCGCGACCGGTTCCTCGCCGCGGCTGATCGCTTCCAGCAGGTCCACGCAGGCGCAGTCGGCGAGCCCCGGCACTGCGGCCCGTACCAGCTCCTGCGCCGTCCGCCGGACGTCCAGGGTGGTCCCTATGGTGGCGCCCGCCTCGGTGAGCAGCGCCAGCCGGCGCCGGGCCCGATGGCCGTCCGTGACGTCCTCGACCAGCTGCGTCACCCCCAGCACCCGGCCGCCCGCGTCCTCGATGCGGAACCCGGACATGGAGACGAACCGCTCCCTGCCCGGATCGGCCGCCATCCGGCACGGCTGCTCGGTGAAGATCATCGGTGTGCCGGTGCGCAGCACCTCGCGCAGCCCCGCCTCCACCATCTCCGCGTCCGCCGGGACGAGAAAGTCGCCGATGCGGTGGCCGCGCGTCTCCTCCGGGGTGACGCCGCCGATGTGGGCGATCGCCCGGTTGACCCGCAGGATGTTCATATCGGGGTCGAGCACCGCCAGTCCGACCGGCGATCTGCGGAACAGCCCGTCCATCACCGACCGGTCGATCTCCCACTGCACCACCTCCTCCGCCGGCGCGGCCACGAGAAACCACTCGCGACCTCCCTCCATCCGCGTCACCCGGCGGGCCCGGACGCCGAAGCCCAACCTGCGCCCGTCACGCGCACGCACGGGCACGACCCCGAACCAGCCCCGCCGCCGGACGCAGGCCGCCGTCGCCTCCAGCACGAGGTCCACGTCGGCGGGGTCCACCAGCACCTCCACCGCGCGGCGCCCGAGCACCTCCGCGGCCGACCAGCCGACCAGTGCGCGGGCGCGGTCGCTCCAGCCGGTCACCCGGCCGTGGCGGTCCAGCACCACGGAGGCGGCTCGACCGTGTGCGTACGGGTCCTCCGGGCTCTCACCGATCAGGATCACGGATCCGGTCATCGGTCCTATCCTGCGCCCGGTCCCGCAGGCACGCGAGCGATGAATTCCGGGCGGCGCGGCGGTCACAGGGAGACAGTGGGTACAGGCCCGCACCGACACACCAGGAGGCCGCCATGCCGCGCATCACGCCCAACCTGTGGTTCGACACCCAGGGCAGGGAAGCCGCCGAGTTCTACGTCTCCGTGTTCCCGAATTCGCGGATCAAGCACGTCTCGTACTACGGCTCGGCCGGCCCCAGGCCCGCCGGCACCGTGCTGACCGTCGACTTCGAGCTCGACGGCCAGGAATACACCGCGATCAACGGGGGCCCGGAGTTCACCTTCGACGAGGCGATCTCCCTGCTGATCAACTGCGCCGACCAGGAGGAGGTCGACTACTACTGGAAGAAGCTCGGCGAGGGCGGGCAGGAAGGCCCCTGCGGCTGGCTGAAGGACAAGTACGGCCTGTCCTGGCAGGTCGTGCCCGCGGCGCTGGGGGAGCTGCTGGAGGGCGAGGACGAGGAACGGTCGCAGCGCGTGATGTCCGCCATGCTCTCCATGGGGAAGATCGACGTCGCCGCTCTGTACGAGGCCGCCGACCGCGCGTGACCCGCGTCTACGCGGGCGGCGCCGGGAAGGCGTAGAGGACCTGGGGCTCGTCCCACTCGACTAACGAGTCCTCCACCGTGGCCCCGAGGGCCTCGAGGAGCCGTCGCGACCGCAGGTTCGCCTGCTGGGTCAGGGCGACCACCCCGGGCGCGCCCGACGGCGCGTCGCCCCGCGCCCAGGCCACCGCGGCGGCCACGGCCTCGCGGCCGTAGCCCCGGCCCCAGTGCTCGGGAAGCAGCTGGTACGACACCTCGGTCCGGCCGTCCCTGGCCCCGAGCTCCACCGTCACCAGGCCGACGACGGCGCCGTCCGCCCGCCGCGCCACGGCGAAGACTCCCGGGGCGCCGACGCACCTCTTCTCCCGGATGCGTACGACGCTGCCGGCGACCGGCCCGCCGAGGTGCCGCCGGACCTCGAGGTCGGTCCACAGGCGCGCGATCTCCGGTACGTCCGCGGCGGCGACGGGACGCAGCGCCAGCCGGCGCGTCGTGAGGGCGGCGGGCCGGACGGCGGCCCCGGAAGCGGAAGGCATGACGGCGATCATGGCACGGGCCGGTGCGCACCGGTGCGCGGCCGGGCCGGACACGACGCGGCGGCGGCACTCGTCGCGTCCGCCGCTGCGTCAAGCCTTGAACGGAAGCGATGAATCGGAGCCGTGCGTCTTGTCAGGAGTTCGAAAGACTCCTACAGTCCAGCAGCGAATGGGAGCGCTCCCACGGCATTTTCCCCACTGCTGAAGGAACACCATGCGACACCGCTTACGCGCCTTGACGACGGCCCTGCTGCTCCTGCTGGGAGCACCGGCCGCACTGCTGTCGGCCGCGCCCGCCGCGCAGGCCGCCGCGGAGATCTGCGACCAGTACGGCACCACGACGATCCAGGACCGGTACATGGTCCAGAACAACCGCTGGGGCACCAGCGCCACCCAGTGCCTCGACGTGACCGGCACCGGCTTCACCCTCACCCGGGCCGACGGTTCGGTGCCCACGAACGGGGCGCCGAAGTCCTATCCCTCGGTCTTCAACGGCTGCCACTACACCCAGTGCTCGCCCGGCACCCAGCTGCCGAAGCAGCTCAGCACCATCGGGTCCGCGCCCACCAGCGTCACGTACGGCTACGTCGACAACGCGGTCTACAACGCCTCGTTCGACATCTGGCTCGACCCCCAGCCCAGGACCGACGGCGTCAACCGCACCGAGATCATGATCTGGTTCAACCGGGTCGGCCCCATCCAGCCCATCGGTTCGCGGACCGGCTCCGCGACCGTCGGCGACCGTCAGTGGGAGGTGTGGACGGGCAACAACGGCGGCAACGACGTGATCTCCTTCGTGGCTCCGTCCGCCGTCAGCAGCTGGTCCTTCGACGTCATGGACTTCATCGACCAGACCGTCAGCCGGGGCATGGCCGCCCCCGACTGGTATCTCACGAGCGTCCAGGCCGGCTTCGAGCCCTGGCAGGGCGGCGCGGGTCTGTCGGTCGGGTCCTTCTCGTCGACGATCAGCGCGGACGGCGGTGGCGGCGGTGGCGGCGGGGAGGAGCCTCCCGGCGAGCCGGCGGGCACCTGCCAGGTCGGCTACGCCACCCAGTCGTGGCCCGGCGGCTTCACGGCAGAGGTGACCATCAGGAACGCCGGCACCGCACCCGTGGACGGCTGGAACGTGGCCTTCACCCTGCCTACGGGCCAGCGCGTCACCAACGCGTGGAACGCCACGGTCGCACCGGCCACCGGCACGGTGACGGCACGCGACGCGGGCTTCAACGGGCGCATCCAGGCCGGTGGCACCCAGTCCTTCGGCTTCCAGGGGACGTACACCGGCGCCTTCGCCGAGCCGGACCGGTTCACGCTCAACGGGACGGCCTGCTCCGTCGTCTGACGGACCGGCCCGTTCCCGGCACGGCTCACCCGGCGCCCCTGAAGGCGCGGCCGGGTGGCGCGGCTCCGTCGGTCCCCCGCACGAGGGGGCGGGGGACCGACGGTTCACGCACGGCGCCGGCTGACCCGGCCTGACACGGCCGGTGCCCGGTGCGACCCTGGGAAGCGGCACGGTGTCCGGCGGGGGAGGGACCGTAAGGAGCCCGGTGGATCTGGAAAGCACCCTCGACGAGCTGTACGCGCTGCGCCCCCAGGAGTTCACCGCGGCCCGCGACGCCCGCGCGGCCGAGGCCCGCCGGGCCGGTGACCGCGAACTGGCCGACCGGATCCGGGCCCTGCGCCGGCCCACCCTGTCCGCCTGGGCCGGCAATCTGCTGGTCCGCCGGGAGCCCGAGCGGATCCGGCCGCTGATCAGCCTCGGCGAGGGCCTGCGCGACGCCCACCGGAACCTCGACGGCGAGCAGCTGCGCGAGCTCGGCAGACAGCAGCACCTCCTGGTCGGCGCGCTGGCCCGGGAGGCCCGGCGGCTGGCGGCGGAGGCGGGACAGCCCGTGGGGGAGTCCGCGGTCCACGAGATCGAGGCCACCCTGCACGCGGTGCTCGCCGACCCGGACGCCGCGCGGCAGTGGGCGGCCGGTCACCTCGACAAGCCGCTGAGCGCCCCCGTCGGCTTCACCGGCCTGGAGGCGGGTGCCGACGCCGGACCCGAGCCGGCCGCGCGGCGCACCCGCGCGGAGAGCAAGGCGACCACGGAGACCACGGAGACCACGGAGACCACGGAGACCACGGAGACCACGGAGACCACGGATCGTGCGGACCCTGCCGACCGCCGACGTCGCGAGAAGCTCGACCGCGCCAGGCAGGACGCCCGGGCAGCCGAGGAACAGGCCCGCGAGAGCGAGCAGGCACGCGAAGAGGCCACGGCGGCGCTGGAGCGGGAGCAGGCCGCCTTCGAGGAAGCGCGGGAGCGGGCGGCCTCGCTCGCCAGTGCGCTCGAGGAGGCTCAGGACCGGCAGCGGCGGACCGAGAGCGCGTTGCGCGAGGCCCGGGACCGGGTCCGCCGGGCGGAGCGGACGGCCCGCGACGCCCGCCGCCGCGCGGACAAGGCGGGCGCGGCGGCGGACCGGCTGTCGGCCGACGGCGGATGACGCGCCGGCCGGCCCGGCCTCAGGGGGCGGGCGTCGCCTTCCAGCTCTGCTCGATGCCCCGCATCAGCGGCGGATACACGAGCACGTGCCGGAACGGGGCGATCGCGGCCATGTAGGCCCGTCCCCAACGGCCGTTCGGCTTCACCAGGACGGCCATCTGTCCCCGGTGACCCCCCTTGCCGTCCGGGACCCAGCTCAGATGCATCACACCGTGCATCGTCCGGTTGGCCATCTCGGCCGCCCATTCGTCCGCTGCCAGATAGAGCGGGGTGAACGGCAGCCGCTCGAATTCCGGACCGGACGGCCCGTCCCGCAGATCGGCCGGCAGCCGGTCACGCAGCGTCGGCACCCGGGAGCCGAGACCCGAGCCCGGACGGTCCCAGCCGAACAGCTCCCCGAGCCGCCACCGGACGGCGAACAGCGCGCGGGCGACCCGGGACGGGTTGTTCGCCGTGTCGCCGCCGGCCGCCTGCCGCACCAGCCGCGGGAAGTCGTCGGGTCCTCCCGGGGTCGGCAGCGCCCACACGTCGTACAGGCGGAAGTCCGGTGCGATCTCGTGGATCCGCCACGGCCGGGACGTGTGTGCGGTGCTCCGGAGCTTCATGCGTGCCTCCACCTGTTCGGTGACGGCCGGGGGCCGCAGTGCGCGCGGCCCGGCTCGTCGTGATCCACGACGAAGTCTCCCCCGCCGCGACCGGCGTGGCATCGGCCTCCGGGTCGATCCCGCTCCGCCGCGCGGGTGAGGCGGCGGGCCGCCCCGGCACAGATCCGAAGGGCCACGGCCCCGCGGCCGTTCACCCGGGCGGGGCCCCCAGCGGATTCGCCGCAAGTGCCTTCGCGGCGCCGAACAGGTTGGCCGCCATCGCCCGGCCCGTCTTGTGCGACCAGTCGCGTCCCCGCTCGTCGTCGAGATAGTCCGGTCCCGGTCCCAGGTGCCAGTACGTCCACGACTGACCCGGGACGGTGTAGCCGATGTCGCCCAGGGCCCCGGAGATCTCGCTGATCACATGATGCGCGCCGTCCTCGTTGCCGGTCACGACCACGCCCGCGACCCGGTTGTAGGCGACGGGGCGGCCGTCGTCGTCCGTCTCGGAGAGCATGGCGTCCATCCGCTCCAGCACCCGCTGGGCGACGGACGAGGGGCGGCCCAGCCAGGTGGGCGAGGCCATGACAAGATCTGGGACGCCAGCAGCTTCTCGTGGACCTGAGGCCACTGGTCGCCGGGGCCGACGGCCTCGCTCACCACGCCCGGCCTGATGTCCAGGTCCACCGCCCGGATGATTTCCACCTCCGCCCCGTACTGCTCGAGTTGTCCGGCGACGACGGTCGCCGGCGCATGGGTGTTGGAGGGGTCCGGGGACGTCTTCAGCGTGCAGTTGATCACCAGTGCCTTCATGTGCCGAGCCGTACCCCTTCGGGCCGCCCGCACCCTGTGCGCCGGGCCGACCGGGTGACACCCCCAGGTTTCCGCCGCCGCCCGCACGGTTACCCAGGACAAGCCGGGACAACTGAGCGCACAGCACGGAGGAGCGGAACACCGATGGCCGAGGCGAAAGTATCCGACTACGTCCTCCAGCGGCTGCGGGACTGGGACGTGACCCATGTCTTCTCCTACGCGGGGGACGGCATCAACGGTCTGCTCGCGGCCTGGGGCCGGGCGGACAACCACCCGAAGTTCGTCCAGTCGCGCCACGAGGAGATGTCGGCCTTCCAGGCCGTCGGCTACGCCAAGTTCTCCGGCAAGGTCGGGGTCTGCGCCGCCACCTCCGGGCCGGGCGCCATCCATCTGCTCAACGGGCTCTACGACGCGAAGCTCGACCACGTACCGGTCGTCGCGATCGTCGGGCAGACCAACCGCAGCGCGATGGGCGGCTCCTACCAGCAGGAGGTCGACCTGAACAGCCTGTTCAAGGACGTGGCCTCCGACTTCTGCGAGACGGCGACCGTCCCCGAGCAGCTGCCCAACCTCATCGACCGGGCAATGCGCACCGCGTACGCCCGGCGGACCGTGACCGCCGTCATCATCCCCGCCGACGTGCAGGAACTGGACTACAGCCCGCCCAAGCACGCCTTCAAGATGGTCCCCTCCAGCATGGGCATCGGACGCTACGCCCCGGTGCCCGCCGACGAGGACCTGGAACGCGCCGCCGAGGTTCTCAACGCCGGCGAGAAGGTGGCCGTCCTCGTCGGCCAGGGCGCCCGCACCGCGCGCACCGAGGTCGAACGGCTCGCGGACGTGCTGGGCGCCGGTGTCGCCAAGGCGCTGCTCGGCAAGGACGTCCTGCCCGACGACCTGCCGTACGTGACCGGGGCGATCGGGCTCCTGGGCACCCGGCCCTCGTACGAGCTGATGCGGGACTGCGACACCCTGCTGGTGATCGGCTCCAGTTTCCCGTACACCCAGTTCCTGCCGGAACTGGACCAGGCGCGGGCCGTGCAGATCGACATCGACCCGCACATGATCGGCATGCGGTACCCCTTCGAGGTGAACCTCGTCGGCGACGCCCGCGAAACCCTGCGGCGGCTCCTGCCGAGGCTGCACCGCAAGGAGAGCCGCACCTGGCGGGACGGGATCGAGCAGAGCGTCGACCGCTGGTGGGAGGTCATGCAGCGCAGGGCCGCCGTCGACGCCGACCCGATCAACCCCGAGTACGTCGTCCACGCCCTCGACGGCATGCTCCCCGACGACGCCATCATCACCGCCGACTCCGGCTCGGCCGCCAACTGGTACGCCCGCCACCTGCGGATGCGCGGCCGGATGCGCGGCTCCCTCTCCGGGACGCTCGCCACCATGGGCCCCGGCGTCCCGTACGCCATCGGGGCCAAGTTCGCGCACCCCGACCGGCCCGCGATCGCCATCGTCGGCGACGGAGCCATGCAGATGAACGGCATGATGGAGCTGGTCACCGCGGTGAAGTACCGGCACGAGTGGTCCGACCCCCGGCTGATCGTGGCCGTGCTCAACAACGGCGACCTCAACCAGGTCACCTGGGAGATGCGCGCCATGTCCGGCGCCCCGCAGTTCGAGGAGTCCCAGCACATCCCCGACCTGCCGTACGCCGACATCGCCGAGCGGATCGGCCTGGGGGGTGTACGGGTCGAGAAGCCCAAGCACGTCGAGGCCGCCTGGAAGCAGGCGCTCGCCGCCGACCGGCCCTTCGTCATCGACTTCCGCACCGACCCGGCCGTCCCGCCGATCCCGCCGCACGCCTCGCTCGACCAGATCCAGGCCGCCGCGGCCGCGATCGTCCAGGGCGACAGCGACCGCGCGTCGGTGCTCAAGCAGGGCTTCAAGGCCAAAGTGCAGGAGTTCCTGCCCGGGACCCGGCACCGCGGTGACCGTTCCGGTGCGACGGACGACAGCACGGCCGGCGAGAGGTGACACCGCGTCGTCGCACGCCCCGCTCGCGTCCCGGGCCGGCCGCAGGGACCGCGGGGGCATGAGCGTCACCATCGGAGTGGAGGAGGAGTTCTTCCTCGTCCGGACCGACAGCCGGGCCGTCGAGCCGGCCGGCGGCCGCGTCGTGGCCCGCGCCCGTGAAACCGTCGGGGACCTGGTCGCCGGCGAGTTCCACGAGGGCCAGCTCGAGGTGCGGACCCCGCCGTGCGACGACACCGCCGCGCTGCTGCGGCAGCTCACCGCCGTACGGGCGGCCGCCCGCGACGCCTGCGGTCCGGACGGCGTCGCCCTGTGCGCCTCGGGCACGCCCGTCCTCGGTGGCCCGGGAGCCCGAGTGCTCGGCGACCATCCCCGCTACCACGCGGGCGTACGGCAGTTCGGCAGCATGCTCGACGACTTCACCGTCTGCTCCGCCCATGTCCATGTGCATGTGCCGGACCGCGAAGTGGCCGTGCTGACCGCGAACCATCTGCGCCCCTGGCTGCCGCTGCTGGTGGCCATGAGCGCCAACTCGCCGTTCTTCGAGGGCCGCGACACCGGCTACGCGAGCTGGCGGACCGTCGTCCGCGGCCGCTTCCCCGCGCTGAGCGCCCCGCCGTACGTCGACTCCCTCGCCCACTACGAGCGGCTGACGGCGGCACTCCAGGAGTCCGGGGCGATGCTCGACGCCAGGCTCCCGTTCTGGGACGTACGGCCCAACCCGCGGGTGCCGACGCTGGAGGTCCGCGTCATGGACGTCCCGGCGGACGCCGCCGAAACCGCCGCCCTGACCGCCCTCGTCAGGGCCCTGGTCGTGCGCTCCGCCGAGCGGGTGCGGAACGGCGACAACGGCGAGGCCGTCTGCGGTGAGCTGCTGCGCGCCGCCTACTGGCGCGCGGCGCGCGACGGCTGGCCGGGCAGCGGCCCGGACGCCCTCACCGGGAGCGTCGTGCCGTTCGCCGAACAGGCGCGGCGGCTGGTCGACCACGTACGGCCGCAGCTGGAGGAGTGCGGCGACCTCGAGGAGACCGCCGCCCTCCTGCGGCGGCTGGACCGGCACGGCTGCGGGGCCCAGCGGCAGCGGGCGTCGTGGGCGCGCCGCTCACGCCTGACCGACGTCGTCGACGACCTGCTCGCCGCCACCGCCGGAACGGGCGGCGTCAGTCCGGCGTGAGGGTGGTCACCAGCACGTCGCGACGGGCCGGGGCACCGGCGTCGACCGGCCTGATGGGCGACACGCCGTGCAGGGTGGCCCGGTCGTCGGAGAGCAGCAGGCTCGCCGGTTCGTCCAGCGTCACCGACAGCACCTCCTCGCCCTCGGGGCTGTAGACGGTGCTCTCCCCGCCGGTGGCGTTGTCGCGGCCGATCAGCAGCGACGACACCAGCGTGACGCCGTCCCGGTGCCGGCCCTCCGGAGTGGGCTCCCCGCCGCCGTCCGCCGTGGCGAGGACCCGGAAGGGATGCACCTTGACGCTCCACCGCTCTGCGCTGTCCAGCGCGCCGGCTGTCCGGCCCAGTACGCCGAGGACCGACCGCAGCACCGGGTCGGCGACGAAGGCGCCGGTCAGCGGGTCGAAGTGACGGTCCACCGTCTCGTACAGCGGATTGGTGTTGTCGGGCTGGACGAACACGGTGTGCGGCAGGAGCCGCAGCTCGCCGGTCGCGGGCACGAAGGAGAAATGACCGTAGCGCCGCAGTCTGCGGGTGCCGCGCCGTGCCGCGTACTCGTCCTGTGACAGGTCGTCCCAGTGGGCCGCGAAGCGGGCCCAGTCGGCCTCGTCGGTCCCGGTGCAGGCCAGGACGTCGGCCGAGGGCATCAGATGTACGCCCTCGCCGGCCAGCGCGGCGCGAGCCGTCTCCTCGGCGGTTCGCGCGGCGGCGTGTCCGGCCGCCGGGTCTTGGAAGTCGGTCAGGGGATCCACGGTCTGCCACCGCCCTTTCTCCGGTGCTGCGCCTGTGTTCGGACCGGGTGCCATCATCGGCGGCCCGCACACCCGGCGCACCTCAGCGCAGTGCCGGCGGTCCGCCCGCCGCTCATGATTGGCGTCCGCGGGTGTGGGAACCCGCCACTGCGTGCCGACCGGGTTCCCGCTGTCACGGGTTCGGCACCCCGTAAGGCGGCAGCCGGCTGAGACGGTGAGGAGTGGTCCCATGAGCGAGCAGACGCCCTCACAGGCCGAGGGCGAACGTCCCGAGGACGAACTCGGCCCGAACTACGCGCGGACGACCCCGTCGCAGGCGGAAGGCGAACGGGACGAGGAGGTCGGGGAGCCGGCGACCGAGGAGAAGACCGGCCCCGGGAACTGACGCGGCCCGAGGCGCCGACGGCGCGCCGTGGGCCTTCCGTACGGGCGGCGGAGGCCGTCGCGGAAGGCCCGGGGGCGGTCACCGTGCGCGGCGGGCACGGTGGACCGGGTGGGCTCAGGTGTTGCGCGTCGCACCGGGGGCGGGCTGTCTGCGTCGTAGCAGGACGGACCCGGCGAGCGACGCCGTCGCCCCGGCGCACAGTACGGCGGCCGCTCTGGCCCAGCCGAAGGAGTCGCCCAGGCTGCTTTGCATCAGGTTCATGGTGCCCACGCCCGCCAGCGTGTGCAGGGCGATGACGCCGACCGCCAGCCCGGCGGCGGCCGCCCAGACCAGCTCGGTGTCCCGTACGGCCAGCCAGACGGCGACGACCAGGCACAGCACCATGACGGCCACCGAAAGCGTCTCGGCGTAGCCGCCGGAACGCAGGCCGGCGACGTCGGTGGGCAGATGGACGACGCCGCACGCGAAGAGGGCGAGCGCCGCGGGCCAGCGGAGTGCGGAGCGCAGGGCGGGGGAGACGCTGTGGCCGTCCGGGCCCGCGGCCAGGGCGCCGTTCAGCGCCGCCTTGGGCCACGCCGACTTCTTCTTCGGCGCGTCGGCGGGGGCGGCGGCCCGGGTTTCCGCCGCGTCGGCGCCGGCCGAGGGCCGGGGCTCCTCGGCGGCGGCCTCGTCCGCCGCCGTACGCCAGTCGCCGGCGTCGGCGCCGATCATGTTCACGAGCCGCACGACGTCCTCGACGGGCCTGTCGACGGCGGCGGCCTTCAGTGTCGTATCGGCCTCGTGGAGGGGGTGCGGGTACTCGTTGAGCAGGGCGACCAGCTGCCGGACCTCTTCGAGCGGGCGGGAGACCGCCGCGGCGCGCAGGGCCAGGTCACCGGGGCTGTCGACCTCGCCGGTCCGCTTGAGCCGGCTCACCAGGGCGGCTACCTCCGCCACCGGGCGTTCGGTCGCGGCCGTCCACAGCAGCGTGTGTATGGGCTGGTCGCTCTCGTTCGCCGCCGTCTCCGGGGCGGGGCCGGCCGCGGGGACCGGGTCGGCGTCCGGCGCGGACGGGTCCACCGGGTCCGCCGGCGCCGGCGTCTCGTGGCGGAGCGGGCGCGGATCCTCGATCGCGTCGCGGACAGGCGTCGGGTCCTTGGCCCCGTACGCCGCACCGGTCTCCGGCTCTGGCGACTGCGTCTGCGACTGCGACTGCGTGTCTGCCTCGGTGCCGTTGCCGTCGTGCGGGGCGCGCGGCTTCTCGGCCGGGGTGCGGACGGGGGTGGGCCGCTGCGCGGGGTCCGGCCCCGCCGTCTTCGGCCCGCTCGCGTCGGCGCCCGTGGCTGTTCCCGTACCCGTTCCCGCCGAGGTCTCGCGGGCGGGGAACGGCTCCGCCTCCGGGGCGGGCGGCTCGGGCGCGGGGTGGACGGGGTCGAGGCTCGCCCGGCCGGCGGGGGCGGCGGAGAGCACCGCGGAATCGGGGAAGGCCGGCGGGTGCGGGGGCAGCGGCGGCACGGGTGGCGCCGCGCGGGTCCCGAACGCCGGGGCGGTGAACCCGGCGTCAGGGCTCCTGTCGGGCGGCCGCGGCCGGTCGTCCTGGTAGTCGGAGGTGGCAGGGGTTCTGGGGTCGGTGGTCATGGCGCGGGCTCCGTTCGCGGAACATCCGGGTAGGCGTACACCGTGTCGTTCGTCGTGCGCCGCCTGAGCGCGCACACTTTGTTACATCTAATGGGCACAAAGCGACATTGCGCCATCCGGGAACGGCCCGGCCTGCTCCGCTCGACGGAATGCGCGGGCGCCTCCGCACCCGCCCCGCCCGGCGACCGCCGTCCGTGCCGGGTGGGCGAGAGAGGTGGGGCCGGCCGCCGTGGTGTCGACGGGCGGCGGCGCAGGGTGTGGCGTTCAATGGAGGCTCGGGGTTTCCACAGGCCTGCCGCGTCTGCGGTACCGGACACGGAGTTCGGGAGCGCCATCTGGGAGTGATCGACGCGTGAGCACCAGCGGCCACATCGTGGACACGGGATCGGAGCGGCCGGAGGATTCCGCCCTGCTCGTGATCGATCACGACGGCGCAGTGCTCGCGTGCACCGGCGGCGCCGCCGAGGTCACCGGCCGGCCGGCCGCCGACCTCCAGGGCCGTACCGTCGAGGATCTGCTCGCGACGCCCGGCGTCTGGGCCCGGCTGCGGGACCACACCCCCGCGCACCGCCCGCGCTCGGTGCGGACGGCTTTACAGTGCGCCGACGGCCCCCGCCTGACGCAGCTCGACCTGCTCCCCGTGGAGGGCCCGCTGGCGGCGCGGTTCCTGATGCGGCTGCTGCCGGCGGCCGTGGCCGACCGGCGGGACGAGGACGACGCGCTGCTCAGGGCCCTGTTCTCGCAGACCGGCATCGGCCTCGCCGTCCACGACGGCGAGCTGCGGATGATCAGGGGCAACTCGCTGCCGAACGATCCCCGGCCGCCGGCCGATTCGGCGGGCCGGCGGCTCGACGAGGTGCTCGTGCCGGAGGACGCGTTGTCCGTCGAGGCGCAGCTGCGCCACGTCGTGACCACCGGCGAACCGCTGATCGACTTCGTCACCCCGGCCCGGCTGGCGCAGGCCCCCGAACGTGAACGCACCATCTCGCTCTCCGCCCTGCGCATGGCCGGCCGGGACGGTGTCGTCCGCGGCGTCGCCGTCACCTTCACGGACGTGACCGAGCAGGAACGGGCCCGGCGGCGTTCGTCGCTCGTCGGCACCGCGGCGTCCGCGCTGGGCCGCTCCCTGGACGTCGGCCGCAACACCCAGGTGCTGGCCGACCTGCTGGTCCCCGCCTTCGCGGACCTGGCCTGCGTGGACGTCACGGAAGCCGTGCTGATCGGTGAGGAGCCCGGCGAGTTCGCCACCGGCGCGCCGCTGCGCCGCGTCTCCGCCGTCGCCAAGGACGGCGAGGACTGGCCGAACGAGCTGTACCCGCTGGGCGCCGTCATCCGGGTCAAGGGGTACGAGAGCGATCGGCTGCGCGGCGGTTCGGCCGTCATCGTGCCCGACATCGACGAGCTGCGGCCGAGGATCGCCGGCGACGCCGAGCGCCGCCGGCTGGTGCTGGCGCCGGGTGCGGCCTCGTACATGGTCGTGCCGCTGCAGGCCCGCGGCCATGTCCTCGGCGCGGTGTCGCTGTGGCGGTCGCCGGAACAGCCGCCGTTCGACACGCGTGACGCGGCCGTCGGGGAGGACGTCTGCTCCCGCGCGGCGCTCGCCATCGACAACGCGCGGCGCTACACCCGCGAACGCCGCACGGCGGAGAGCCTGCAGCGCAGCCTGCTGCCGCGCCCGGTGCTCAAGGTGACGGCCGCGGAGACCGCCGGTATCTATGTGCCCGGCCGGACGCTCGCCGGCACGGGCGGCAGCTGGTTCGACGTCATCACGCTGTCCTCGACCCGCGTCGCGTTCGTCGTCGGCAACGTACGCGGACACGGACTCAACGCCGCCGCGGCCATGGGCAGTCTGCGTACCGCCGTGCGCACCCTCGCCGACCTGGACCCGCCGCCGGAGGAACTGCTGACGCATCTGGACGACCTCGTCGTGCGGCTCGCCGACGACGAGCAGCAGGGCGACTTCGACGGCACGGTCCGCGGCGCGAGCTGTTTGTACGCCGTCTACGACCCGGTCACAGCACGCGCGTCGATGGCCGGCGCGGGACACACCGGGCCCGTGCTGGCCCGGGCGTCGGGCGAGGTGGGCCGGGTCGAACTGCCGTCGGGGCCGGCGCTCGGGCTGGAGGGCGCCCCGTTCGAACCGGTCGACGTCGCGCTCAGGCCCGGTGATCTGCTGGCCTTCACGGCGGGTTCGCTCTCCGAGACCCCCGGCACCGGCACCGGACCGGTCATCGAGCATCTGCGGACCAGGGCCGGCCGGGGCGGCTGCGACGCGTCGGCGGTACCGGAGATCGGCCGGGAGATGCTGGTCCCGTTCCTGGCCCGGCCGCCCGACGACGACGCCGCCCTGCTGCTGGCGCGGGTGGCCACGTCCCCCGAAGGGTCCGTCGTCGCCTGGGAGTTCCCGGCGGACGGGCGGATCGTCGCCGACGCACGGGCGCGGGTGGCGGAGCGGCTCGCGGGGTGGGGGCTGGACGAGCTGGTCTTCACCACCGAACTGATCGTCAGCGAGCTGCTCACCAACGCCATCCGCTACGCCGGCGGCCCGGTGAGCGTACGGCTCATCAGGGACCAGCGCCTGGTGTGCGAGGTGTCCGACCCGAGCGAGACGCAACCGCATCTGCGCCGGGCACGGCTGACCGACGAGGGCGGGCGCGGACTGTTCCTGATCGCCCAGCTCACCCACCGGTGGGGGAGCAGGTACACGGCCGCCGGCAAGACGATCTGGACGGAGCAGCTGCTGCCCGGCTAGGCGGCGACCAAGACGGGCCGCGGCGGTCGGGACCTGTCGGAACAGGGGCCTTCGTGGTCCACTGATGGCACGGGGAGCGTGGCCAATGGAGACGGCAGACGGACGCGGACGCGGCAGCGCGCGGGTCGCCCTGCTCACCGCCGCGGCACTGATCGTCGCCCTCTACGGGTGCACCGACGCCGAGCCGCCCGGGCCGGGGGAGACCACCCCACCCACGTCCGAGCAGGCCACGTCGTACTTCACCGGGCTGCCCGCACGCCAGGGGCCGGTCCTCGCGGTCAAGATCGACAACGTCCGCCCGGCGCGCCCCCACACCGGGCTCGGGGCGGCCGACATCGTCTACGTCGAGCAGGTCGAGTCCGGCCTCAGCCGGATACTGGCCGTCTTCTCCTCCCGGCTGCCGCCGCGGATCGGCCCGGTGCGCAGCGCGCGGGAGTCCGACCTCGAACTGCTGCGGCAGTTCGGTCGGCCCGCACTCGCCTACTCGGGCGCCCAGTCGGCGCTGAAGCCGCTGATCGAGGCGGCTCCGGTCGCCGCGCTGCCGCAGGGCGAGGCGCCCGACGCGTTCGTCCGCTCCGACGACCGCTCCGCTCCGCACAACCTCTATCTGCGCCCCGACCGCGCCCTCGCCGCCGCCCGCGACGTGAGCGAATCCTCCGACATCGGGATGCGTTTCGGCGCCGCCCCCGGCGGCGGCCGCCCGCTGACCGAGCACACCGTGCGCTACCCCTCCGCCCGGTACACCTTCACCTGGTCGCCCGAGCGGAAGCGCTGGCTGGTGGCCATGGACGGCGCCGCCGCGGGGACCACGGACGGCGGCCGGCTCACGCCCGCGACGGTGGTCGTGCAGTACACCGAGGTCCGCCCCTCCCGGTTCCGCGACCGGTCCGGCAGCGTGTCCCCGTACACGGAGACGGTCGGTTCGGGTACGGCGCTGGTGCTGCGCGACGGCCGCGGCCACGACGCCCGGTGGCAGCGGACGGCCGCGGACGGCGACACGGTCTTCACCGACGCGGCGGGGGAGCGGCTGAACTTCGCGCCCGGGCAGGTGTGGGTGCTGCTCACCGCCCGCTGAACGAGCCCGGCAGCGCGGAGGACAACGGCCGCCGCGTCGGCCAGACTCGTAGGGGAGGTTCGCTGCCCGGGTCCGCCGGTCGCTTGTGAGGTCTGCTTCGTGCACGACGTGCCGTACTGGTTGTGGGTCGTCTTCGCCGCCGCGGTGGTGATTTCGCTGGCGGTCGATCTGCTTGCCCACCGGCAGGCGCACATCATCGGTTTCCGGGAGGCGGCGGCCTGGAGCGCGGTGTGGGTCGGTCTGGCGATCGTCTTCGGCGTCGTCGTCTTCCTCGTCGTCGGCGCGCAGGCCGGCGTCGAATACACCACCGCCTGGCTGCTGGAGAAGAGTCTGTCGGTCGACAACCTCTTCGTGTTCGCGCTGATCTTCGCCTACTTCAGGGTGCCGCGGGCCTATCAGCACCGGGTCCTCTTCCTGGGCGTGCTGGGGGCGCTGGTCTTCCGCGGCGTCTTCCTCGCCGCCGGTGTGGCCGTCGTCAGCCGCTTCACCGCCGTCCTGTTCGCCTTCGCCGCGGTCCTCTTCTACAGCAGCTACAAGATCCTCCGGGGAGAGGAGGAAAGCTTCGACCCCGGCAGGAGCTTCGCCGTGCGTCTGCTGCGCAGGCTCATGCCGGTGTCGGACGAGTACGCCGGGGCGAAGTTCTTCGTCAGGGAGGCGGGCAGACGTGTCGCCACCCCGCTGCTCGCCGTGGTGGCCGCGATCGAGGCGGCCGACCTCGTCTTCGCGGTGGACAGCGTGCCCGCCGTACTCGCGGTCAGCAACGACGCCTTCATCGTCTACACCAGCAACGCATTTGCCATCCTGGGCCTGCGGGCGCTCTACTTCATGCTGGCCGGTCTGCTGGACCGGTTCCGCTATCTCAGCAAGGGCCTGGCGCTGATCCTGGCGTTCATCGCGGTCAAGCTGATCCTGCAGGCGTCCCACGAGGTGATCAGCCCGGCCGTCCCCGAGATCCCCTCGCCCCTCAGCCTGGGTGTCATCGTCGTCGTCCTCGCCGTCTCCGTCGCGCTGAGCGTGCTGCGACCACCGGCCGCCGAACGGGAGCCCGAGAAGGACGTCTGAGGCGCGGGCACGCGGTGCCGACCGTGGTGGGCGTCTACGTGCCGACCAGCCGGTGCAGCCGGTCCGCGGCCGCCCGGCCGAACGACGGGCTGTTGATGTCCGGTGATGTCGCTCGCCCCGACGTAGGGCGACACGTCGCCGGCCGCCATCGAGGACACCATCACCTTCGGCACGCCCAGCGGGAGCCCCGCATCGCGCGCGTCGCGATCGACGTCCCGCCGCTGCCGCCGACGGCGAGGACCGCGTGCAGCCTGCCCGCCTCGTACAGCCGCAGGACCGTCTCCGCCGCCCCGCGCGCCATCGTCGTCACGGCCGCGCCGCGGTCGGCGTCCGGCCGCAGCGCGCCAGGTCGGCCCCGGCCGCGCGGGCCACCTCGGCGCGCGGGACGTCGGCCCGTATCCTCGGCTCGCCCACGACGCCGGCGTCGACCACCAGCACGTCGGTCCGCGCGGCCAGCAGCCGCTCGCGCTGCCAGCCGTACTCCACACCCCTGGTGTCCAGCGTGCCCACCAGTACAACGGTCGCCATGGCACGTACTGTTCGCGGAAAACCAGCGGCCGACAAGAGCGCCCGGCACGGCTTCCGGGATCAGGACGCGGGCGGTGCCGTGCTGTTGCGGACCACCAGGCTGGTGGCCAGGTCGATCCGGCTCGCAGCCGGGCGCCGGCCGCGCCCGAGGTCCAGCACCAGCCGCGCCGCCGCCTCCGCCATCTCCGTCAGCGGCTGCCGCACGGTGGTGAGCGGCGGGCCGACCCAGCGGGCCAGCGGCAGATCGTCGAAGCCGACCACGCTGAGGTCCTCGGGGACGCGTACGCCCAGCTCCCGGGCGGCCTCGTAGAGCCCGAGGGCCTGGAGGTCGTTGCCGGTGAAGACGGCGGTCGGCGGTTCCGGCAGGCGCAGCAGCTCCAGACCGGCCGCGTGGCCGGCCTCGTGGTGGAAGTCGCCCTCGCGCACCAGCTCGGGGTCGGCCGCCACCCCGGCGCTCTCCAGCGCCGAGCGGTAGCCGTCGATCCTGGCGCGGCTGCACATCATCCTGGCCGGGCCGCCGATCACGCCGATCCGGCGGTGGCCGAGCTCCAGCAGATGGCGGGTGGCGGCGAGGCCGCCCTGCCAGTTGGTCGCCCCGACCGAGGGCACGTCGTCCCCGGGGTCGCCCGCCGGATCCATCACCACGAACGGGATGTCGCGGCTCGTCAGCTGGGCGCGCTGGGCGGCGTCCAGGTCGGACAGGACCAGGATCACCCCGGCGGGTCGGCGGGCGAGCACCCCGTCCACCCAGGTCTGACCGGGCATGAGCCGCCCGGCGCTCTCCGAGAGGACCAGCGACAGGCCCTCCTCGCGTGCCACGTTCTCCACCCCGCGGATGACCTCCATGGCCCAGGAGCTCTCCAGCTCGTGGAAGACCAGGTCGATCATCCGGGACTGCTGCGAGGCGCCGCGGCGCCGGCGGTAGCCGTGATGGCGCAGCAGCTCCTCCACCCGGGTGCGCGTGGCGGCGGCGACATCGGCGCGGCCGTTGAGGACTTTCGAAACTGTCGGAGCCGACACACCGGCCGCACGGGCGATCTCGGCCAGGGTGGCACCGCCCTCGGCCGTTTCGTCCGAGGAAGGATCCTCCGGTCGGGAGTGGACGTCTGCGGGTCTCATGCAGGGATCGTAGCCCGCCGCAGGGCCTGCACAAGGCCCGGCCGTTGATCACGGAAACCTTTCGCGCGACCTCTTGACGCGCCGGAAACCCCCTCGTACGGTTCCGGCAACATTCGCCGAGCTTTTCGAAACATTCGACAAGGGGCAGTTATGGGGTCGGGCTTTCTCCGCAGAGGTTCGGGTACGGCCAGAGGGACCGCGGCGGCCGCCGCGATGGTGATGGCCGCGGTGCTCGCGGGCTGCGGTTCGGGCGGCGGCGCCGCCGGCGCCGACGGCAAGACACTCACCGCCTACGTCTACGGCGACGACGCGGTGAAGGTCCAGCAGGCCGCCGTGGACGACTTCAACAAGTCGTCGGACGTCAAGGTCAAGCTGGTCTCGGTCCCCGGCGCCGAGTACGTCAACAAGCTCCGCACCGCCATGGGCTCGCCGAACGCCCCGGACATCTTCTTCAACTGGGGCGGCGGCTCCATCAAGCCGTACGTGGACGCGGGCCAGATCGTCGACCTCTCCCCGTACTTCGAGAAGGACAAGGTCCTGCGGAGCGGCTTCCTGCCGTCCGTCGTCGAGGCCGGCAGCCTCGACGGCAAGGTCTACGGCGTGCCGATGCGCGGCATGCAGCCCGTGATGCTCTTCTACAACAAGACGCTGTTCGCCGAGAACGACCTGCAGCCGCCCAAGACCTGGGAGGACCTGCAGAAGGCGATCACCACCTTCAAGGCGAAGAAGATCACGCCCTTCGCGCTCGGCGGCACCGACGCCTGGACCCAGCTGATGTGGCTGGAGTACCTGCTCGACCGGATCGGCGGGGCCGACGTCTTCAAGAAGATCCGACACGGCGACTCGTCCGGCTGGGGCGACCCGGCCGTCCTCAAGGCCGCGCAGACGGTGAAGGAACTCATCGACGACGGCGCCTTCGGCAAGAACTTCAACTCCGTCTCGTACTCCAACGGCGGCGCCCCGGCCCTGTTCGCCCAGGGCAAGGCGGCGATGCACCTGATGGGCTCGTGGGAGTACTCCACCCAGCTGGGCAAGGCGCCCGACTTCGCCGAGAAGGACCTCGCCTGGACCGCGTTCCCGACCGTGGCCGGCGGCACCGGCGACCCGAAGAGCGTGGTCGGCAACCCGACCAACTACTGGTCGGTCAACGCCCGCACCAAGCACAAGGACGCCGCCATCGACTTCCTGAAGGCCATGGCGTCGAAGGAGTACGCGCAGGCGCTCGTCGACAACGGCGACATCCCCACCACCGCGGACGCGGCGCAGCAGCTGAAGAAGTCGCCCAACCCCGAATTCGCCGCGTTCCAGTACGAGATGGTCCAGCTCGCCCCGAGCTTCACGCTCTCCTGGGACCAGGCACTGGAGGCGAGCAAGGCCACCCCGATGCTCACCGAGATCAACAAGCTGTTCGCGGGCAAGTCCACGCCCGAGCAGTTCGTCGCGGCCCTGAAGGCTCTCAAGTAACCATGACAGTAGCTTCCACACCGCTCGAGAAGCAGCGGAGCAGAGCGGCGGCCACCCCCCGGCGCGGCCGCCGCACTGCGGCGGGCGGGGGCTTCGGCCGCCCCTCCGTCGCCTGGGCAGTGCCCGCCATCGTCTTCTTCGGGCTCTTCGGGATCGTGCCCATGGCCCTGGCCGTGTATCTGTCGTTCACCTCCTGGGACGGCCTCACCTCGCCGACCCTGATCGGGTTCGACAACTGGACCCGACTGCTGAACGACCCCGAGTTCCGCCAGGCCGGCTGGCTCAGCCTGCTGCTGACGGTCATCAGCTGGGCCTTCCAGACGCCCATCGCCCTGATGCTGGGCGTGTGGGCGGCCGGACGGCAGCGCAACCGGGCCGTGCTGTCCGCGGTCTTCTTCGTACCCCTGCTGCTGTCCACCACGGCGATCGCGGTGCTCTTCCACGCCCTCCTCGACCCCAACTTCGGTGTCATCAAGGAGATCGGGCCGTGGCTCGGGATCGACCCCAACATCCTGGGCTCGTCCACCGGCGCACTGCTGACCGTGGCGTTCGTCGGCGGCTGGCAGTTCATGCCGTTCCACACCCTGATCTACCAGGGCGGCACCCGGCAGATCCCGCAGGTGCTCTACCAGGCCGCCTCGATCGACGGGGCGGGACCGGTCCGGCAGTTCTTCTCGATCACGCTGCCCCAGCTGCGCAACACCGTCACCACGTCGTCGGTGCTGATGATCGTCGGCTCGCTGACGTACTTCGACACCGTGCTCATCATGACCAGGGGCGGCCCGGGGACCGACACCACGATCGTGCCCTACCTGATGTACCGCACCGGCTTCCAGACCTACGACCTCGGCTACGCCAGCGCCGTCGCCACGGCCCTCGTCGTGGTGGCGACCGCGCTGTCGCTGCTGATGGTGAAGTTCAGCGGATTCGGGTCGATGCGCTCCACCCGGGAAGGGATGTGACCCGATGACCGCACACCTGACCGCCTCACGGCATGTGCGGCCCAGGGGCCGCCGCCGGCCGAAGGGCAATCCGCTCGTCGGTCTCGGGGCGCTGGCCTGGCTCGTCGTCGTGCTGGTACCGCTCTACACCCTTCTCTCCTCGTCGCTGACCCGGCAGGACGAAGCGCTCAGCGGCAACCCGCTGGCCTTCCCCACCAGTCCGACGCTCGAGAACTACAACACCGTGCTCAGCAGCGGCTTCCTCACGCTGCTCACCAACACGGCGATCGTCGCGGTCGCCACCGTCGCCATCGTGCTGCTGCTCTGCGTGCCCCTCTCCTATGTGGCCGTGCGCACCCGCAGCCGGCTGTCGTCGCTGGCCTTCAGGACCTTCCTGCTCGGCGTCGCCATCCCCGCCCAGGCGGTCATCGTGCCGCTGTACCTGCTCATCGCCGAGATGGGCCTGTACGACTCACTGGCCGCGGTGATCCTGCCGACCGCCGCGTTCTCGATGCCCGTCGCCGTGCTGGTCCTCACCTCCACCCTCCGGGACATCTCGGAGGAGCTGTACGAGGCGATGGCCCTGGACGGGGCGACTCCGCTGCGGATGCTGTGGCAGCTCGCCGTGCCGATGTCGCGCGCCGGCGTCAGCACGGTCGCGATCTTCTCCGCGCTCCAGGCGTGGAACGGCTTCCTGTTCCCGCTGATCCTCACCCAGTCGGAGGAGCAGCGTGTGCTGACCCTCGGACTCTTCAACTTCATGGGCCAGTTCGGGCTCAACGTCCCGGCCCTGCTCGCGGCCGTCGTGCTCTCCGTGATCCCCATCTTCACGGTCTATCTCTTCGCCCGGCGCGCCCTGGTCAACGGCCTGATGGGCGTCGGCGGCAAGTAGCCCGCCGCCGGATCCGCACATTTGCCACCACCGAGAGGAACCCTGCCCGATGGCAATCCCCCATGCCCCGGACGCGCCCGCCACCGCCGCCGATCCCACCGTCACCGTCACCGCCGCCCCCGTCGTCGAGGGCCGCTGGCGGGACGCCTCGCTCAGCGATGAGGCACGCGTCGAGGACCTCATGGGCCGCATGACCCTCGAGGAGAAGACCGCCCAGCTCTACGGCGTGTGGGTGGGCGCCGACGGCGACGGCGACGGTGTCGCGCCCCACCAGAACGACATGGTCGACCCGGTCGACTGGGACGCCCTCATCACCCGCGGACTCGGCCAGCTCACCCGCCCGTTCGGCAGCGCCCCCGTCGACCCGGCGACCGGCGCCGTGGCCCTGGCCCGCGCCCAGCGGCAGATCGCCGCCGCGAACCGCTTCGGCATCCCGGCGCTCGCCCACGAGGAGTGCCTCGCCGGGTTCACCGCCTGGTCCGCCACCGCCTATCCCGTACCGCTGGCCTGGGGCGCCACCTTCGACCCCGACCTGGTGGCCGCCATGGCCCGCCGCATCGGCGCGGACATGCGCGCCGTCGGCGTGCATCAGGGCCTCGCCCCGGTCCTGGACGTGGTGCGCGACCTCCGATGGGGCCGCGTGGAGGAGACCATCGGCGAGGACCCGTACCTCGTCGCCACGGTCGGCACCGCCTACGTCCGCGGACTGCAGTCCACCGGGATCGTCGCCACCCTGAAGCACTTCGCCGGCTACTCGGCGTCCGCCGGGGCCCGCAACCTCGCCCCGGTCCGCGCCGGCGCCCGGGAGCTCGCGGACGTCATCCTCCCGCCGTTCGAGATGGCCCTGCGCGACGGCGGCGCCCGCTCGGTGATGCACTCGTACGCCGAGATCGACGGCGTGCCGGCCGCCGCCGACACCCGGCTGCTCACCGGACTCCTGCGGGACACCTGGGGCTTCACCGGCACCGTCGTCGCCGACTACTTCGGCATCGGCTTCCTCGAGACCCTCCACAGGGTCGCCGACGACCCGGGCGACGCCGCCCGCCTCGCCCTGACCGCCGGCGTCGACGTCGAGCTGCCGACCGTCCGCTCGTACGGCGACGCACTCGTCGAGGCCGTACGGGACGGGACCGTGCCCGAGGCCGTCGTGGACCGGGCGCTGCGCCGGGTGCTGCTCCAGAAGTGCGAACTGGGCCTGCTCGACCCCGACTGGTCACCGCTGCCCGACGTGCTCGGGGGAGCCGACGGCGACCCGGAGTCCGTGCGCGGCACCGTCGACCTGGACCCGCCCGCCAACCGCGAGACCGCCCGCCTGGTCGCGGAGCGCTCCTGCGTGCTGGCCGCCAACGCGGGCGGCGTCCTCCCGATCCGCGGCGCCCGCCGCATCGCCGTCGTCGGCCCCCGGGCCGACGACCCGCTGGCCATGCTCGGCTGCTACTCCTTCCCCAGCCACGTCGGCGTCTCGCACCCCGACGTGCCCCTCGGCGTCGACATCCCCACCGTGTTCGCGGCTCTCACCGACGAGTTCCCTGACGCTGCCGTCCGCCACGCCGCCGGCTGCGACGTCGACGGGCCGGACACCTCCGGCATCGCGGAAGCGGTACGGCTGGCGTCGGACGCCGACGTGTGCGTGGCGGTGCTCGGCGACCGGGCCGGGCTGTTCGGCCGCGGCACCTCCGGCGAGGGCTGCGACGCGGCCGACCTCTCGCTCCCCGGCGTCCAGGCCGCGCTGCTGGACGCCCTGCTGGCCACCGGCACACCGGTGGTGGCCGTCCTGGTGACGGGCAGGCCGTACGCGCTCGGCCGCTGGGCGGACCGGCTCGCGGCCGTCGTGCAGGCGTTCTTCCCCGGCGAGGAGGGCGGCCCGGCGCTGGCAGGCGTGCTCTCCGGGCGCGTCAACCCGTCCGGCCGGCTGCCGGTGGGCGTGCCGTACGGGCCGGGCGGCCAGCCCTGGACGTACCTCCAGCCGCCGCTCGGACTCGCGGGCGGCGTGAGCAACCTCGACCCGACCCCGCTGTACCCCTTCGGCCACGGGCTCTCCTACACCACGTTCGCCTGGGAGGCCGGCCCGCCCGCGCCGTCCGAGATCCCGACCGACGGCTCCGCGGACGTCGAGGTCGTCGTGCGCAACACCGGGGACCGCGACGGCGCGGAGGTGGTCCAGCTCTATCTGCACGACCCGGTCGCCCAGACCACCCGGCCGCAGGCACAGCTGATCGGCTACGCCCGGGTGCCCCTCGCGGCCGGCGAGGCGGCCCGGGTCCGCTTCCGCTTCCACACCGACCTCGCCTCGTTCACGGGCGTCGGCGGGCAGCGGATCGTCGAACCGGGCGACGTGGAGCTCCGGTTCGCCGCGTCCAGCGCGGCGCACGACGTCCGGCACACGGTACGGCTGCGCCTGACGGGCCCGGAGCGCGCCTGCGGCCACGACCGGGTGCTGCACTGCGACACCGAGGTGGCCCCGGTCACCGGCTGACCGGGGCGCACGCCGGAACCCCCCGGGGGCTTTGGTATGTCCTCAGTGCCGGTCATCGCCGTGGCGTTCACCGTGCGCGGCCGGTCGCCGTCGAACGCGAACGCGGGGCCACCCGCCGGACTGGGCGCCGGTGGCGGGCAGTGCGAAGCCGGCGAGCAGGCCGGCGGTCGCCGCGCCGATCCCGAGGACGTGGGTCACCTTGATCACGGACGTTCCCTTCGGTGGGGCGGAGTTTCCGGTGCGTAACGCCTCGAACGAGCCGCTCCGAACGAGGTCTTCAAAAGTTTCGTAAGTTGTTCCGCAAGTTTTGTGGTCCGAGCCTGGGGACCTGGGGCCTGGGAAATCACCGGTCAATCCCCTTGCACGGAACTCGCGTCGGCGGGGTGTGTGAGCCCCCGCGAGATCAGCGGGAGATGCGATCCTCGGACCAGGACGCATCCGAACGCCGTCGGCGCAGGGAGGCCTGACCGCATGTCACAGAACGGGTCGCAGAGCAGGTCGCGACGGAGGGCCCGGCAGCGCTCGCGGCAGCTGTCGCAGGGAAGCGGCTGGGCGAATCCGCTGCGAGACCCGCTCGACCGCCGGCTGCCCCGTATCGCCGGCCCCTCCGGACTGGTGATCTTCGGGGTCACCGGTGACCTGTCGCGCAAGAAGCTCATGCCCGCCGTCTACGACCTGGCCAACCGGGGGCTGCTGCCGCCCGGCTTCTCGCTCGTCGGCTTCGCCCGCCGCGAGTGGCAGGACCAGGACTTCGCGGAGGAGGTGCACCGGGCCGTCCGGGACCACGCCCGCACCCCCTTCCGCGAGGAGGTCTGGCAGCAGCTCTCGGAGGGTATGCGGTTCGTCCAGGGCGACTTCGGCGACAATGCCGCGTTCGAGCAGCTGAAGAGCACGGTCGAGGAACTGGACCGGGCGCAGGGCACCGGCGGGAACTTCGCGTTCTACCTCTCCGTGCCGCCGAAGTTCTTCCCCGAGGTCGTCCAGCAGCTCAAGGACCACGGGCTGTCGGACGCGCCCGAGGGGTCCTGGCGCCGGGCGGTCATCGAGAAGCCGTTCGGCCACGACCTGGACAGCGCCTGCGACCTCAACGAGATCGTGCACGAGGTGTTCGCGCCCGACGAGGTCTTCCGGATCGACCACTACCTGGGCAAGGAGACGGTCCAGAACATCCTGGCGCTCCGGTTCGCCAACACCCTCTTCGAGCCGATCTGGAACCGGTCGTACGTCGACCATGTCCAGATCACGATGGCCGAGGACATCGGCATCGGCGGCCGCGCCGGCTACTACGACGGCATCGGCGCCGCCCGTGACGTGATCCAGAACCACCTCCTCCAACTGCTGGCGCTGACCGCGATGGAGGAGCCCCCCTCCTTCGACGCCGCCTCGCTCGTCACCGAGAAGCTCAAGGTCTTCAAGGCCGTCCAACTCCCCGCCGACCTGGCCCGGTCCACCGTGCGCGCGCAGTACACCGGGGGCTGGCAGGGCGGCGAGAGGGTCCTCGGCTACCTCCAGGAGGAGGGCATCGCCCCCGACTCCCGGACCGACACCTACGCCGCGATCAAGCTGGGTATCGACAACCGCCGCTGGGCGGGCGTCCCGTTCTATCTGCGCACCGGCAAGCGGCTCGGCCGCCGCGTCACCGAGATCGCCGTCGTCTTCCAGCGCGCGCCGCACTCGCCGTTCGACTCCACCGCCACGGAGGAGCTCGGCGAGAACGCGCTCGTCATCCGGGTCCAGCCGGACGAGGGCGTGACGGTGCGGTTCGGCTCCAAGGTGCCGGGTACATCGATGGAGCTGCGCGACGTGACGATGGACTTCGCCTACGGGGAGTCGTTCACGGAGTCCAGCCCCGAGGCGTACGAGCGCCTCATCCTCGACGTGCTGCTGGGGGACGCCAACCTCTTCCCGCGGACGGAGGAGGTGGAGGAGTCGTGGAAGATCCTCGATCCCGTCGAGGAGTTCTGGGACCGCGGCCCGAAGCCGGCGCAGTACCCGGCCGGCACCTGGGGTCCCGCCGAAGCGGACGACATGCTCGCACGAGACGGACGGAGCTGGCGCAGGCCATGAAGACGGACCTCACCGACACCACGGCCAGCAAGATCAACAAGGCGCTCGTCCAGGGCCGCCGCGCGATCGGCACCCCGGCCGTCGGCATGGTGCTCACCCTGGTCATCGTGACCGACGAGGAGAACGCCTACGACGCCATCAAGGCGGCCGGCGACGCCTCCCGCGAACACCCCTCCCGCACCCTCGTCGTCATCAAGCGCCACGCCCGCTCGCCGCGCGAGCGCCACGAGGCCCGTCTCGACGCCGAGGTGCGCCTCGGCAGCGACGCCGGGGCCGGCGAGACCGTGCTGCTGCGCCTGCACGGCGAACTCACCCACCGCGCCGACTCGGTGGTGCTCCCGCTGCTGCTGCCCGACGCCCCCGTCGTCGTCTGGTGGCCGGTGGACGCCCCGCCCGTGCCCGCCCGGGACCCGCTCGGCGCGCTCGCGCAGCGCCGCATCACCGACGCGTACGCGGTCGAGCGGCCGATCGAGGAGCTGAACGCCCGCGCCGCCGGTTACGAACCGGGCGACACCGACCTCGCCTGGACCCGGCTCACCCCGTGGCGCTCGATGCTCGCCGCCGCGCTGGACCAGGCCCGGGCCGAGGTCGTCTCCGCCGTGGTCGAGAGCGAGGCCGACAACCCCAGCGCCGAACTGCTCGCCCGCTGGTTCACCGCCCGGCTGGCGGTGCCCGTCGAACAGGTCGTCACCGACGGTCCGGTGGTCACCGCCGTCCGGCTGCGCACCGTGGACGGCGAGATCCACATCGACCGGCCGGAAGGGCCCGTCGCCCGGCTGACCATCCCCGGACAGCCCACCCGGGTCCTCGCCCTGAAAGTACGCAGCACGGCCGAACTCATCTCGGAGGAACTGCGCCGGCTCGACCCGGACGAGGCATACGCCGCGGCACTCCACGCCGAGATCACCGCACCCGCGCCGGAAAAGGCCGCGGAAACCGGCTGAGGCAACTCTCCGCAATTGCGCGGTGACCCGGTGAAAGGGGTGGAGTGCGGCGGTCGCTCCACCCCGGTGAAATCCTCGTGAGCCACCGTCAAACGATCGGCGCCTGCCGGGAATCTGCACACCGAATGCTCAGGCGGCACACGGTCTCCTCATCCTGATCTCTCTGTTGACCTGCAAGTATCGTCCTCTGGGTGGGAATGTCCACTTCGCCGTCGGGTCCTCGCGCACATCCTGGGGCCGCGAGTTCGACCATTTGGTGAAGGAAATGCCGCAGAGTCATGCAGGGGCGTCCACGGGGCGGTAATGAGCAGCCGCTTTCTCTGCGGATCCGCTCTTCGTGATTGGCTGCTCAACGGCCTTACATGCTTTGATCCTTCGCACTGCGGGATTCGACGACGGTTCCCGGATCCGGGAATCCCCCCACGCCCGCCGGCGGCCGGTGGCGCTCTTTTCGCGCGGCCGGGCGCAGCAATACAGAAATATCCACCCCGAAGGGAACTTCTCATGAGCTTCGTCCCCACCCAGGAGATCGCCGACTCCGAGCTGGACAACATCGCGGGCGGTCTCCACAGCGCCACGGTGGGCAACGCCACCGCCGCTCTTGACACCATCGCCCCGGTCTCCGGCACCATCGGCACCGTGACCGGCGTCGTCGAGGGCGCCACCGGCATCAACTCCGCGGCCATCACCGGCCCGGTCAACGGCCTCGTCGCCGGCCTGTAGGACCCACGGCTCGCCGGCATCCGCTCTGCCGGCATCGCCGAGCCGTGTGCCCCGGAGCCGGCCAGGTTCCGGGGCACACGGCCGCGCGTGGTTGCGGGTGTCGCCGCGCGCGCCGTTCCCCGTAGTCCCCGGCAGTCGAGGGAAGAGCAACGTGCAGTTCCGCCAACAGGCCCTTTCCAAGCTGCAGTCGCCGGAGGAGATAGATCTTCCCGTGCGGTTCGCCCGGCCGCAGGGGCTGCTCGTGCTCGTCGTCACCGTCGTCGTGATGATCGCCGCGGGCGGGTGGGCCGTGGCGGGCACGGTGTCCTCCACGCTGGACGCGCCCGGCATCCTCACCCACGCCCAGGGCAGTTACGTACTCCAGAGCCCCGTCGCCGGGCAGGTCACCGCGGTCCTCGCAGAGGAGGGCGACCGGGTCGGCGCCGACGCGCCCCTGCTGAAGGTCCGCACCGCGCAGGGCGACACCGTCGTCCGTACCGTCGCCGCCGGCCGGCTGACGGCCCTCGTCGCCACCATCGGGTCGGTCGTCACCCCGGGCTCGGACGTTGCGGCGGTCGAGCGGATCGAGGAGGCGGACGACCCCCTGATGGCCGTGCTGTACGTCCCCGCCGAGAAGGGCAGTTCGGTCCCGGTCGGCGCCGAGGTCGACCTCAGCGTCCAGTCGGTGGCGAGCCAGCAGTACGGAGTGCTGCGCGGCCGTGTGAAGTCTGTCGGCAGGACCGCCCAGACCCGGCAGCGGATCACCGCCTTCCTCGGCAGCAGCCAGCTCGGAGAGCAGTTCTCGGCGGCCGGCCAGCCCGTCGCCGTGCTGGTCGCACTGGAGCCTGCGGAAGGCACCGAGTCCGGCTACCGGTGGTCGTCGTCCGACGGGCCGCCGTACCCGCTCGAATCCATGACCCTGACCGGCGGCGCCGTCCACCTCGCAGAGCAGCGCCCGATCGATTGGCTGCTGCCGTGACACAGACCGACCACAACACCCCCGCCCCGCAGCAGCAGTTGCCGCCCGCCGGCCGCGGCAGACACCGGCCCCAGACCGCGGCGCCCGGCGGCCGGCGCGGATCGCGCCGCGCCGCACCGCCGCCGCGCCGCAAACAGCGCACCGCCCGACCCCGCGCCGTCCGCACCCCCACCGTGCTCCAGATGGAGGCCGTGGAGTGCGGCGCCGCCGCCCTCGCCATGGTCCTCTCCCACTACGGGCGCCATGTGCCGCTCGAGGAGCTGCGGATCGCCTGCGGCGTCTCCCGGGACGGCTCGCGCGCCAGCAACGTGCTGAAGGCGGCCCGCAGTTACGGCCTGACCGCCAAGGGCATGCAGATGGAGGCGTCCGCGCTGGCCGAGGTGCAGCCGCCCGCCATCCTGTTCTGGGAGTTCAACCACTACGTCGTCTACGACGGCCAGGCACGCCGGTTCGGCCGCCGCGGCGTGCACATCAACGACCCAGACAAGGGCCGCCGGTTCATACCGGCGGAGGACTTCGACACCAGCTTCACCGGGGTCGCCCTCGTCCTCGAACCCGACCGGAACTTCCGTAAGGGCGGCCGCAAACCGGGCATCATGTCCGCCGTCCCCGGACGGCTGCGCGGGACCACGGGCACTCTGTTCGCCGCCTTCCTCGCCAGCCTGCTCCTCGTCGCCGTCGGCGCGGCCGTCCCGGCGCTCAGCCGCACCTACATCGACATGTTCCTGATCGGCGGCCGGACCTCGCTGCTCGGGACGCTGTTCACCGCCATGGCCGTGATGGTGGCGCTGACCGCCGTGCTGACCGGGCTGCAGCAGTCCAACCTGCTGCGCGGCCGGCTCATCTCCTCCACCCTGAGCAGCGCCCGCTTCCTGCGCCATCTGCTGCGCCTGCCCGTCACGTTCTTCGCCCAGCGCAGCCCGGCCGACCTCGTGCAGCGGCTGCAGTCCAACGACGCCGTGGCCGAGACCCTGGCACGTGACCTGGCGGCGGCCGCGGTGGACGGCGTCGTGGTCGTCCTCTACGCCGCGCTGCTGTGGAGCTACGACCCCCAGCTCACCGTCGTCGGCGTGCTCATCGCCCTCCTCAACGTCGTGGCGATGCGCATCGTCATCCGGCTGCGCGCCACCCACACCCAGAAGCTGCGCGCCGACAGCGCCCGCCTCACCAACACCTCGTACACCGGCCTCCAGCTCATCGAGACCATGAAGGCGACCGGCGCGGAGAACGGCTTCTTCCGCCGCTGGGCGGGCCAGCACGCCACGACTCTGGACGTGCAGCAGCGGCTCGGCGTGCCCAGCGCGGTCCTGGCCGTCGTCGCGCCCACCCTCGCCACCCTCAACAGCGCGCTCATCCTCTGGATCGGCGGACTGCGGGCCGTCGAAGGCCATATATCGATCGGTCTCCTGGTTGCCTTCCAGGCCCTGGTGGCCCGCTTCACCGCACCGATCACCCGGCTCAACGGAGTCGCCGGCCGGATCCAGGACTTCGCCGCGGACATGACCCGGCTCAAGGACGTGGAGAGCTTCCCCGTCGACCCCCTCTACTCCCGCGACGAGCCCGACCCCAGCAGCCGCCGGCTCAAGGGTCACGTCACGCTCGAGAACATCACCTTCGGCTACAGCCCGCTCGACGCACCGCTGCTCAGCGGCTTTTCCCTGACCGTCGGACCGGGCCGGCAGGTCGCCCTCGTCGGCGGCTCCGGCAGCGGCAAGTCCACCGTCTCCCGGCTGATCGCGGGCCTCTACAGCCCGTGGGAGGGAACCATCCGCATCGACGGACGGCTTCTCGCGGACATCCCCCGCGGCGCGCTCGCCGCCTCCGTCTCCTTCGTGGACCAGGACATCTTCCTCTTCGAGGGCACCGTCCGCGACAACGTGACGCTGTGGGACCCGTCCGTCCCCGACGAGGCCGTGGAGGCGGCGCTACGGGACGCCGCCGTCCACGACGTGGTGATGCGCCGTCCCGAAGGCATCCACGGCCGCGTCGAGCAGGACGGCCGCAACTTCTCCGGCGGGCAGCGCCAGCGTCTGGAGATCGCCCGCGCCCTGGTGCGCCGGCCGAGCATCCTGGTCCTGGACGAGGTCACCAGCGCCCTCGACGCCGAGACGGAGCGGGTCATCATCGACAACCTGCGCCGGCGCGGCTGCGCCTGCGTCGTGATCGCGCACCGGCTGAGCACCGTGCGCGACAGCGACGAGATCGTCGTGCTGGACCACGGCACCGTCGTCGAACGCGGCCGCCACGAGGACCTGGTGGCCGCCCAGGGCCCGTACGCCCAGCTGGTCAAGGAGCACTGACGTGTCGTCCGTCCACCCGCCGCCCGCCGGCGGCCACCACCAGGCGCCCGCGCAGACCGACCCCGTGATCCACGCGCTCGGCGGCCTGGGCACCCACGTCGACTGCACCGGCCTGCGCAGCCTGCCGCTGGAGGGGCCGCTGGTGCTGTGGCTCGTCATGGGCGGCACGCTCGACCTGTTCGCCGTGGACGCCGCCGAACAGGGCCACTGGCACTTCCTCGGCCGCCTCGAACCGGGCACGCTGCTCCTCGGCCCGGTCGAGGGCCCCCGCCACACCCTGACCGGCCGCCCCTCGCAGGACTGCCTGCTGCGCCGGATCCCGCTGCGCGAACTGCACACGCCCGAGTACGGGCAGTACGGGGAGTACGCAGACCCCTACCCGCCCGCGTACCAGGACCCGTACGGCCGCACGGCCGCCACCCCGCTCGAGTACGCCTTCGGGCTCGGCGTCGGCCGCGGCCTCGGAGTGCTCTTCGAGGCGCCGCTGGAGGGCCGCCCGGCCACCGACGAGGTGCTGGCCGACGACGACGTCCTGTGGATGCAGGTCGAGCCCGGCAGCGTGCAGTACGGCGCCTCCTACAGTGCGGAGGCGGCGGGCGACCTACTGGTCGAGGGCGCCATGTGGCAGGGCATGGTGAACCAGCAGTACCGGCTGCTGTCCGCCGTGGACGGCTGGATCGAGGAGCTGGAGCGGGCCCACGAGGACCGCACGGCCGCCGGCATCAAGGCGGGCGCCGACGCCGGCGCCCGAGCCGACGAGGCGCTGCTCGCCTCCATCGGCCGGCGGGACCGGGCCGCGCGCGACCACGGGGCATCGGGCCTCGACGACGACACGCTGCTCGCGGTGTGCCGCCATGTCGCCCGCGCCGCCGGGATCACGCTGACCGACCCGCCGAAGAGCGGACCCGTGCAGGACCGCGTCGGCCCCGTCGAGCGCATCGCCGTCGCCTCCCGTGTCCGCACCCGTCCGGTCCGGCTCCAGGGCCGCTGGTGGCGCAGCGACGCGGGGCCGCTCGTCGGCCACCGGGCCGCCTCCGGCGCGCCCGTCGCACTGCTCTGGCGCCGCGGACGCTACGAGGCGGTCAACCCGGTCACCGGCTCACGGACCCGGATCGGCAGGGAGAACGCGGACGAGTTCGAGGAGCGGGCCGTCATGTTCTACCGGCCGCTGCCCGAGCGGCCCGCGAACGTGCGCCGGCTGGTCGCGTTCAGCCTCCGCGGCACCCGCACGGACCTGCGGAACCTGCTGCTCGCCGGCCTCGTCACCGTCGTGCTCGGTGCGCTCGTGCCCATCGCCACCGGACAGATCCTCGGCGTGTACGTGCCGAAGGCGCAGACCGGCCTGATCGTCCAGGTCGCCCTCGCCGTCATGATCACCAGCATCGTCTCGGCCGCGTTCATGCTGCTGCAGAATCTGACGGTGCTGCGGATGGAGGGCCGTATCGAGAGCACCCTCCAGCCCGCCGTCTGGGACCGGCTGCTGCGGCTGCCGACCAGGTTCTTCGCCGAGCGGTCGACCGGAGAGCTGGCGAGCGCCGCCATGGGCATCAGCTCGATCCGCCGGGTCCTGTCCGGCATCGGCCCCATCGCCCTGCAGTCCACCACCGTCGGTGCGATGAACGTCGGGCTGCTGCTCTGGTACAGCGTGCCGCTGGCCTTCGCCGCCATCGGCATGCTCCTCGTCATCGGCGCCGTCTTCCTCGGCATGGGCCTGTGGCAGGTCCGCTGGCAGCGCCGGCTGGTGGAGCTGAACAACAAGCTCAACAACCAGGCGTTCCAGACCCTGCGGGGCCTGCCGAAACTGCGGGTCGCGGCGGCGGAGAGCTTCGCGTACGCCGCGTGGGCACGGCGCTTCGCCCGCTCGCGCGAACTCCAGCAGCGGGTGGGCCGCATCAAGAACCTGACCACCGTGCTGGACTCCGTCTATCTGCCGCTCTGCTCGCTCATCATGTTCATGCTGCTCGCGGGCCCGGCCCGCGGCACGATGTCGGCGGGCGAGTTCCTCACCTTCAGTACCGCCGTCACCATGCTGCTGACCTCGGTCACCCAGCTCACCGGCGTGCTCGTCTCCGCCGCGGCCGCGCTGCCCATGTTCGAGCTGGTGCGCCCCATCCTGGACGAGGCGCCGGAGGTGCGCGGAGCGAGCGCGCAGCCCGGCACGCTGTCCGGCGCGATCGAGGCGCGGGGTCTGACGTTCCGCTACGCCGACGACGGCCCGCCCGTCCTCGACGACGTGTCGCTGACCGTGCGGCCGGGGGAGTTCGTGGCCGTCGTCGGCCCCAGCGGCTGCGGCAAGTCGACCCTGCTGCGGCTGCTCATCGGCTTCGACCGCCCCGCCTCGGGAACCGTCCTCTACGACGGCCAGGACCTGGCCGCCCTGGACCCCGCCGCGGTACGCCGGCAGTGCGGTGTGGTGCTCCAGAACGCGCAGCCGCTGACCGGGTCGATCCTCGACTGCATCAGCGGCGCGGAGACGTTCTCCCAGGACGAGGTGTGGGAGGCCGCGGAGATGGCGGGCCTCGCCGAGGACATCAGACGGATGCCGATGGGCCTGCACACCCTGATCTCGTCCGGCGGCGCGATCTCGGGCGGCCAGCGGCAGCGGCTGATGATCGCCCAGGCACTGGTGCGCCGGCCGCGTGTCCTCTTTTTCGACGAGGCGACCAGCGCGCTGGACAACGAGACGCAGCGCGTCGTCATCGAGAGCACCCGCCGGCTGGACGCCACCCGCGTCGTCATCGCCCACCGGCTCTCCACCGTGATGGACGCGGACCGGGTGATCGTGATGGACGAGGGCCGGGTCGTCGAGGAGGGCCGCCCGGCGGACCTCGTCGCCGACGCGGGCGGCCGGCTGCACGAACTGGTCCGGCGGCAGCTGGCGTGACCGCCCCCGTGGCGGGCGGCTACCGCCTGCGGTGCGTGCCGCCGCCCGTCGCGAGCGCGTCGCCGACCAGCCTGACCCTGCGGGCCAGGCGGCCGAGCTGCTCCAGCTCCACCGCGTACAGCCGGATCGTGTTCTCGATGACCGTCTCGGCCACGCCCAGCGGGGGCAGCTGCACCCGGGACGTCTGGAGGGCCTCCCGTACCGCCCGCATCTCGTGCTGCACCTGGAGCTGTACGTGCCGGGCCAGCAGGACGGGGTGCCGGTTGAACGTCGAGTAGGCGGCGTAGCGGGCGGGCAGCAGATCGCGCAGCCAGCGGGCGGCGCTGCGTTCCCAGTCGTGACTGCCCGGGGCCTTCACCTGGCAGGGCCAGTCCGGGCTCGTCGTGGAGAGGGGCTGGGACATGGCGTCGCTCCGGGTGGTGCCGATGAACTCTGATCGAGAGAGGGGCGGCGGTCCCGGCCCAGGGGTTGACCGGGACCGCCGAGGGCATCCGCGGCGGAATGCGGAGCCCGGATTGAACACCCGCGGGGCGGCGCGAGGAGGGAGCGCCGTCCCAGGGTGTCCGCTGGGTGGAGGGCGCGGGTCTCGCCCTCGTGGTGGCATCGGAGTACCCGGCGCCAGAAGTAGTAAATATATATACCGTCGAGTAAGCAAGGGTATGAAAAATTACATGCGCCACTGGGCATGAAAAAGTCCGGTAAGAGACCGGTTCGAGCTCCGAAAAGCAGGCGGATCAGTCGTCGATGAAGAAGTCGTGCTGGTCGGCCACCTGCTCGTAGCCCTCCAGCCGCAACTGCGTCCGCCCCGGATCCGCGTCCGCCATCGCCTGCAGCACGGCGGCGGACAGCACCCCCGGCGCCGCGTACGAGTCGAACACCAGCCGCGAGCCCGTCGCCGCCGTCAGCGTCACATCCGCCTCGTCGACCAGCGGGCCGAGCGTCAGATCGGTGATCAGCGCGACCCGCAGCCCCGTGCGGCGGGCCGCCCGCAGCGCCCCCAGCGTCTCGTTGGCGTGCCGGGGCATCGCGAAGGCCAGCACCCACGTCCCGCCGACCTCCCGGGACTGCAGCAGCGCGTCGTAGGCCACGCTGCCGCCGCGGGTCACCAGCCGTACGTCGGGGTGGATACGGCGCGCGGCGTACGCGAAGTACTCCGCGAGCGACACCGAGATCCGCAGCCCCAGGACCGTCAGGGGCACCGACAGCGCCAGCTCCCGCCCGACGCCGAGCACCTGGTCGGTGTCGGCGAGCACCCGCCGCAGGTTCTCCAGGTTCTGGATCTCGGCGTCGACCGCCGCCTGCAGCTCGTTGCGGCGGATCTCCGTCCGGCCCTCGGGGGGACCGGCGACCGTGCTCAGCGCGATCGGCTGCAACGCCTCCCGCAGCGCCGGATACCCGGTGTAGCCGAGGGAGGTCGCGAACCGGGTCACCGACGGCTGGCTCACCCCGACGCGCTCCGCGAGGTCGGTGATGGACAGGAACGCGGCCTCGGGCATGTGGTCGATGATGTACTGGGCGATGCGCCGCTGGCCGGGGGAGAGGCGGTGGCCGCCGAGCAGTGCCAGCACCCGTTCCGCAGGAGCCGGCTCCTGCTCCTCCGACGGCCCGCCCGGGGTGATCGCGGCCGCCTGCGCACGTTCCTGCTGCCCTGATGGCACCGGTGTGCCCCCTTCTGTGTCCAGCCCGTTGCTCAACATAGCCCACTCGCCCGGCCCGTCAGGATGCTCGTCCGCACAGCAGACGCCCCCGCGTCCGCCGTGCACAAGGAGATGCGCCGCCCCGCCGCCCGGGAGCATGCTGGCAGGGTGACCTGGTACGGCAAGGGCGGGCCGGGGCCGCCCGCCGAGCACGGTCCGGACCCCGCGGGCACGGGCGGGCGGGACCCGCGGACGAACGAGCTCGCCATGGTCCTCGCCCAGGCGGAGGTGAGCGCCGTAGAGGCCGTCGGAGGCTTCGCCGGCGGCCTCTACCTGCGCTCCCGCTCCCCGGAACAGCTGCGGCTCGCCGTGATCGCGGGCCTGCCGCTCCACCTCTTCCGCCACTGGTGGACCATGCACGTCAATCGCCCGTTCCCGCACTCCGACGTCTACCGCTCCGGCCAGCCCGTCTACCTCGGCGACGCCGAGGAGGCCATGCGCCGCTACCCGCAGCTCATGGCCGGCCTGCCGTTCCCCTTCGGCTCGCTGTACGTGCCCGTCTCCCACGAGCGCGAATGCTTCGGCGTCCTCACGGTGCTCCGCCCGGCCACCCCCGGCGTACCGGTCTCCGACGCCGACCGGCGGCGCATCCACGAGGTGGGGACCCGGCTCGGCGCCACGCTGGCGGACATGGCGCCGCACCGCCCCCGTATCGAGTGGGACGCCGAACCGCTCGCCGTGACCTTGCAGTCACTGGGCTCACCGCCGCTGCGCATCGGCGCCTTCGACTGGAACCTCGAGGCCGGCACCGTCACCGGCGACGAAGGCTGGCGCACCATCCTCGCCGTACAGCGGGAGGACCTTCCCCTGACCGCGGAGGACGTGGCCGCGCGGATCGAACCGGAGGACGCCTACGGGCTGTGGGCCCTCGGACGCCGGTCCGTCGAGTCCGACCAGCCGGTGACCCGCAGGATGCGGCTCCAGGGAGCCGACGGCCGGCCGCATCTGGTCGAGCTGACGGGCCGCCGCAGCCGCCCCGCCGACGGCACCGGCGCCACGCATCTGACGGGCTATCTCATCGACCTCGGCGCCGGTCCGGTCGTCGCCGAATCCGCCGACCGGCTCCCCTTCGGCGTCTGCTCGCTCGACCGCCTCGGCCGGATCACCTACATGAACGACATCGCGGAGCGGCTCCTCGGCCGGCAGCGGCCCGATCTGATCGGCCGCGTCCTGTGGGAAGCCGTCGACCTGTTCGGGCCCGCCCACGAGGACCACTACCGGGCCGCGCTGCTCGCCCCGGACCCGGTCCGGTTCCAGGTCCTGCACACCGACGCATGGCTCTCCGTCGCCCTCTATCCGGACATCGAGGGGCTGACCGTGACCCTCACCCGGTCGGAGCAGCCCGCCTACGCCCCCACCTCCATGATCAACCCCGGCGCCGGCGTCGGATCTCCGGCGGACCGGGCCGTGGCCCTCTACCGCCCCGTCGCCCTCGCCATCGCGCTCACCGAGGCGGTCACGGCCCGTCAGGTGTCCGCCGTGGTCACCGAGGAGCTGCTGCCCGCCTTCGGCGGCCGCCAGCTGGCGATCTACCTGCTGAGCAACCGTCACCTCCACCTCGCCTGGGAGACCGGCTTCCCCAGAGGGTTCCTCAACCGCTTCGAAGGCGTGGGGCTCGACGCGAAACTGCCCGGCGTCGAGACCCTCACCTCCGGCCGTCCCCTCTTCTTCGAGTCGATGCGGCATCTGGCCGGCGCCTACCCCGGCATCCCCCTCGACGCCCACGTCGGCGCCAGGGCCTTCCTGCCGCTGATCGCCTCCGGCCGCCCCGTCGGCTCGTGCATCCTCGGCTTCGACCAGCCCCGCGGCTTCAGCCCGGAGGAGCGCACGGTCCTCACCGCGCTCGCCGGACTCATCGCCCAGGCCCTCGAACGCGCCCAGCGCTACGACTCGGAGGCGGCCCTCGCCCGGGGCCTCCAGGACGCCCTGCTGCCGCACCGCCTGCCCGTCGTCGACCAGCTCGACACCGTCGGCCGGTATCTCGCGGGTACCCAGGGCATGGAGGTCGGCGGCGACTGGTACGACGTCATCGACACCGGCGGCGTGCCGGCCCTGATCATCGGCGACGTCCAGGGACACGGCGTGCAGGCCGCCGCCGCCATGGGGCAGCTGCGCAGCGCCGTCAGGGCACTCGCCGTCAGCGGCCACACCCCCGTCGAGGTGATGAGCGGCACCAACCGGCTGATGATCGACCTCGACCCCGGCCTGTTCGCCAGCTGCTGCTACCTCAGGCTCGACCCGGCCACCGGCCGCGCCCTGGCCGTCCGCGCGGGCCACCTCCAGCCGCTGCTGCGCCATCCGGACGGCAGGACGGAGGTCCTCGACCTGCCCGGCGGTGTGGTCCTCGGCGTCGACGCCGACGCCGTCTATCCGGCGACCGACCTGACACTCGAACCCGGCGCGGTGCTCGCCCTCTTCACCGACGGCCTCGTCGAACAGCCGGGGACCGACATCGACCTGGGCATCGAGCGGCTGCGCCGCACACTCTCCGACCTGGGCTCCGGCCCGCTCGCCGACACCGCGGACCGGCTCATCAACCAGGCCCGGCAGAACGCGGATCGCCCCGACGACATCGCGCTGCTCCTCGCGGCCCGCTGGTCGGCCCCGGCCTGAGTCCGAACGAGAGGCCCTAGCGTGGACGCATGACCGGCCACCCAGCGCCCGCCCCGCCGCCCGGACCGGACGACGGCGACTTCCCGGCCCGCACCGCCCCGCACTGCGCCGGGCTCGGCGAGCTGGACGCGGCCGTCAGCCGGTGCCGGGCCTGCCCGCGGCTGGTGGCCTGGCGGGAACAGGTCGCGGAAACCCGGCGCGCGGCGTTCGCCGACCGGGAGTACTGGGGCAGGCCGGTGCCCGGCTTCGGACCCGCCGACGCGTCGCTCGCCGTCGTCGGACTCGCCCCCGCCGCGCACGGCGGCAACCGCACCGGCCGCATGTTCACCGGCGACGACTCCGGCGACGTGCTCTTCGCCGCCCTGCACGCCGTCGGCCTCGCCTCGCAGCCGACGTCCACGCACCGCGGCGACGGCCTCGTCCTGCACGGCGTACGCGTCACCGCGCCCGTCCACTGCGCCCCGCCGCAGAACCGGCCCACGCCCGGGGAGCGGGACACCTGCCGCCCGTGGCTCGCGCGCGAGCTGTCGCTGCTGACCGGAGTGCGTGCGGTCGTGGTCCTCGGCGGGTTCGGATGGCAGGCGGTGCTGCCCGTCCTGGAGGCCGCCGGATACCGGCTGCCCCGGCCGCGCCCCGCCTTCGGACACGGCGCCCATGTCGTGCTCCCCGGCGGCGACGGCCGGCCGGAACTCCACCTGCTGGGGTGCTACCACCCGAGCAGACGCAACGTGTTCACCGGCCGGCTCACCTTCCCGATGCTCGTCGACGTGCTCCGGCACGCCGCGCGCGTCAGCGGCCTCAGGCCCCGCTAGCCGCCGCCGTGTCGAGCGACTCCAGCACCTTGTCCGGCGTGAGCGGCAGGTCCCGCAGCCGCACGCCCGTCGCGTGCCGCACCGCGTTCGCCACGGCAGCCGCCGTGCCGACGATGCCGATCTCGCCGATGCCCTTGCTGCCCATCGGGTTGAGATGCGGGTCGTCCTCCTCGATCCACCGCGCGTCGATCGAGTGGACGTCCGCGCAGACCGGGACGTGGTACATCGCCAGGTCGCACTCCGCGTAGTCCCCGAACCGCTCGTCCATCGTGCTGCCCTCCATCAGCGCCATCCCGATGCCCATCGTCATCCCGCCGATGAACTGGGAGCGCGCGGTACGGGCGTTGAGGATGCGGCCCGCCGCGTACACGCCGAGCATCCGGCGCACCGCCACCTCGCCCGTCACCGTGTCGACCTGCACCTCGCAGAACACGGCGCCGAACGCGTGCCGCGCGTGGGAGGGCTCCGCCCCGGTCTCCTCCCGGGTGTCGGCCCTGACCGTCACGCCCTCCGGCGGCACCTCGCCGCCCAGGTCCGCGAGGCGCTCCGCGAGCCGCGTGCACGCCTTGTGGACCGCCCAGCCCCAGGACGCCGTGCCGGACGAGCCGCCGGCCAGCGGGGCCTGCGGCAGATCCGAACTGCCGATCTCGACGGACACCGACTCCAGGGGCACACCCAGTGCCTCCGCCGCGATCTGCGCCAGCACGGTCCTCGCCCCGGTGCCGATGTCGGTGGCGTTGACCCGGACCACCCGGACTCCGTCGCGGCCCACGTGGGCGCTCGCGGACGACGGCGAGACCAGCACCGGATAGGTGCTCGCCGCCACACCGGTGCCGAGCAGCAGATCGCCCTCCCTGGTGACCCCGGGCGCGCCGGCGCGGCGCCGCCAGCCGAAGAGGTCCCGCCCCTGGCGGAGGCATTCGCCGAGATGCCTGCTGCTGAACGGCAGTCCGGAGTCGGGTTCGGTCTCCGGCTCGTTGCGCAGCCGCAGCTCGACCGGGTCCAGCCCGGTGGCGAGGGCGAGTTCGTCCATCGCGCACTCCAGGGCGTACATCCCCGGCGTCTCGCCCGGCGCCCGCATCCACGACGGGGTCGGCACGTCGAGGGCCGTCACCCGGTGCGCCGTACGGCTGCCGGGGGAGACGTACATGACCCGGGCGGGCACCGCGGCCTGCTCCACGAACTCCTTCACCCGCGAGGTCTGGGTGACCACCTCGTGGGCGAGCGCCGTGATCCGGCCGTCGGCGCCGGCGCCCAGCCGGACACGATGCAGCGTCGGCGCCCGGTGACCGACGACGGCGGGCATCTGCCGCCGCGGCAGCGACACCTTGACCGGGCGCCCGGTGTGGCGGGCGGCCATCGCGGCGAGCACCGCCGGCGGCCGCGGCGTCCCCTTCGACCCGAAACCGCCGCCGACGTGCTCGGACACCGCGGTCACCTGCTCCCGGTCCAGCCCGAACAGCTGCGCCAGGGCGTCCCGGACGGAACCGGAGCCCTGGCTGGAGTCCCACACGGTCAGCCGGCCGTCGTGCCACCGGGCCGTGGCGGCGTGCGGCTCCATCGGATGGTTGTGCAGGGCGGTGATGCCGTACGAGGCGTCGACGCGGACGTCCGCCGACGCGTACGCGCCCTCGAAGTCGCCCCGCTCGCGCACCGCCGGGAAACCGCCGTTGGCCTCCTCGGGCGTGTACAGCCCCGGATGCCGGTCGGTGAGCCGTACGTCGTGCTCCTCGGCCTTGTAGTCGACGCGCAGCGCGGCGGCGGCCGCGCGGGCGTTCTCCAGGGTGTCGGCCACGACCAGGGCGATGTACCAGCCGCGGTGCGGGACACGGTCGTCCTGGAGGAGCCGGAGCGTCGGATCGTCCGGCTCCCCGAGCCGGGGCGCGTTCTCGTGGGTGAGCACCGCGATCACCCCGGGCAGCTCCAGCACCTCCTCCGTGTGGACCGCCGTCACCCGCCCCCGGGCGACGGCGGCGGGTACCGGCCGGCCGTACGCGCAGCCCGACGGCGTGTGCTCGGCGGCGTAACGCGCGCGGCCCGCCGCCTTCTCCCGGGCCTCCCGCCGCTCCACGGGCGCGCCCAGCACGGTCGTGGCGGCCGGCCGGGTCATGACCGCTCCCCGGTGTCGTCGGCCGCGGCCAGCCGGCTGAGCACGTCCACCGCGAGATTGCGGGCGAGCCGCACCTTGAACGCGTTGTCCCGCAACGGCCGCGCCGCCACCAGCTCCGCCTCCGCCGCCCGGACGAACGTCTCCCGGCCGACCGGGGCGCCGGCGAGCCGCTCCTCCGCGCGGCGGGCACGCCAGGGCCGGTGGGCGAGGCCGCCGAAGGCCAGCGCCGCGTGCCGTACGCGCCCGTCCTCGACCGCGAGGACCGCCGCGACGGAGACCAGGGCGAAGGCGTACGAGGCACGGTCGCGGGCCTTGCGGTAGGCCGACCGTGCGCCGACCGGGACCGGCGGCAGCTCCACGCCCGTGATCAGCTCGCCGGCCCGGATCTCGGTGTCGGTCTGCGGACGGTCCCCGGGCAGCCGGTGGAAGTCGGTGACCGGCAGCGACCGGTCCCCGTCGGTCGAGTGCAGATGGACCGTGGCGTCGAACGCGGCGAGCGCCACCGCCATGTCCGAGGGGTGCGTGGCGACGCAGTGCTCGGAGTGGCCCAGCACGGCCAGATCGCGGTGGACGCCCTCCCGCGCGGGGCAGCCGGTGCCCGGGGCCCGCTTGTTGCAGGGCTTGGAGATGTCCTGGAAGTAGGTGCAGCGGGTGCGCTGCAGCAGGTTCCCGCCGGTCGTGGCCGCGTTGCGCAACTGGCCGGACGCCCCGGCGAGCAGCGCCTGCGACAGCGCGAAGTAGCGCGTGCGGACGGCCGGATGGGCCGCGAGATCGCTGTTGCGCACGGCGGCGCCGATGAGGAGGCCGCCTCCCGGCACCCCCTCGACCGTGTCGAGCGGCAGCCGGCTCACGTCGATGAGTGCGTCGGGCGTCGCGACGCCGAGCTTCATCAGGTCGACGAGGTTGGTGCCGCCCGCGAGGTACTGCGCCCCGGTGTGCGCGGCGAACGCGGCGACGGCCTCCGCGGCCGTGCCGGGTCGGACATAGGCGAAGGGCTTCACAGGGTCACGTCCTCGATGGCCGCCACGATGTTGACGTACGCGCCGCAGCGGCAGAGATTGCCGCTCATGCGCTCGCTGATCTCCTCATGGGTCAGTTCCACGGGCCCGTCCGCCTTCCGCGGTCCGGTCACCAGCGAGGGCCGGCCGTCGGCCGCCTCCGCCAGCATCGCGACGGCGGAGCAGACCTGGCCCGGAGTGCAGTAGCCGCACTGGAGGGCGTCCCTGGCGACGAACGCCTCCTGCACGGGATGGAGTTCGCCTCCCGGAGCGAGCCCCTCGGCCGTGGTGATGTGCGCCTCGTCGTGGGACACGGCCGGCATCAGACAGCTGTTGACCCGCCGCCCGTCGGCGATCACGGTGCACGAGCCGCACTGCCCGTGGTCGCACCCCTTCTTCGGTCCCGTCAGGTCCAGATGCTCGCGCAGGGCGTCCAGGACGGTGGTGCGGTTGTCGAGCGTCAGGGTGTGCCTGACTCCGTTGACATGCAGGGTGACCGTGGAGTGATGGGCGCCCTCGCCGGTCGGGGCGCCCGAGGTCTCCGGTCGGCTGGTTGCGTCCACGCCGCAGCCCTTTCCGGTCGGGTGATGACGTTTTGTTCTCTTTCCTACCAGCCTGTGACGAATCCCGCGGTCCCACCGCTCACGAGCCGGCGCCGCCGTCGGGACGGCCGGGGTCGTCGGAGCCGTCCGAGCCGTCGACGGTGCGCCGCTCCAGCGGCCGGACTGCCGGGCCCTGCAGCACCGAGCCGTCCACGCCGAACCTCGAACCGTGGCAGGGGCAGTCCCAGCTGCGCTCCGCCTCGTTGAACGCCACCAGGCACCCCAGATGGGTGCAGCGGGCCGACAGCGCGTGGCAGACGCCGTCGTCGTCGCGGTGGACGGCGCAGCGCCGCCCGTGCAGCCGCACCACCGCGCCGCTCCCCGGCGCGATGTCCGCGACGGAGTCCACATGGGTGGTCCGCAGCCGGTCACCGACGAAGTGCTTGCCGACCTCCGCCTGCTGGGAGAGCAGCGTCGGCGCCTCCCGCACCGTGCTCCACAGCCGCCTCGGGTCGTACAGGTCGGTCCACGGGGGCCGCACCGCGCAGATCAGACTCGCCAGCAGCCGGCCGGCCAGCACGCCGCCGCTCATGCCCCAGCCGCCGAAGCCCGTCGCCACATAGGTGTGCCGGGCACCCGGGTGGAACGGCCCGATCAGCGGCACGCGGTCGCTCGGGTCGTTGTCCTGCGCGGCCCAGCGGTACCGGGTCTCCTCCACGGCGAAATGCGTGTGCATCCACTCGTCGAGGACCCCGATCCGCTCCGGGACGTCCGCCGTGCCCGGGGTGAAGTTCTCCCCGGTCACGATCAGCAGCCGCCTGCCGTCGTCCAGCGGCGCCGTACGCACCGACCGCTTCGCGCCGTCCTCGGTGATGTACATGCCGCCCGGGTCGCGGTCGGCGGGCAGCGGCGCGGCCACGACCAGCTCCCGGCGCGGCGACATCCGAGCGAACAGCAGCGCCCGGTCGAAGACCGGGAAGTGCGTGGCGACGACGACGTCGTGGGCGGTCACCGTATGACCGCTCTCCGTGGTGAGCCGGCACGGCGTGCCCTCGTGCAGACCGGTCACCCGGGTCCGCTCATGGATCGTGTTGCCGTACGCGGTCAGGTCGCGGGCCAGTCCGAGGAGGTACTTGCGGGGGTGGAACTGCGCCTGGCCCGCCATCCGTACCGCGCCGGCGACCGGGAACGGCAGCCCGGTGTCCTCCGTGTACGCCGCGTCCAGACCCGCCTCGGCCGCGGCCTCCGCCTCCCGCTTCAGGGCGTCCCGCTCGGCCCGGTCCCTGGAGTAGACATAGGCGGGGCCGCGCTCGAACTCGCACTCGACCTCGAGTACGGAGGCGACCTCCGCCACGCGCTCGACGGCCGCCTGCTGGGACCGCGCGTACAGCCGTGCGCCCTCCGCGCCCCTGGTTCGCCGCAGCCGGTCGTAGATCATGCCGTGCTGCGCCGTCACCTTCGCCGTCGTGAAGCCGGTGACACCGGCCGCGATCCGGTCGGCCTCGAGCACCACCACCGACCGGCCGCCCTCACGGGTCAGCTCCCACGCCGTGCACAGCCCGGCGATCCCACCGCCGACGACGGCCACGTCGACCTCGAGGTCGGCCGTCAGGGGAGGGAAGGACGTGGTGTCGCTGGTGCGCATCCAGTGCGAATCCGTCGTGCGCGTACGCCAGTGCGTCCGGCTCTCCGCGCCCGGAGAATGAGAGTTCGACATACGGGCCGGGTGCCCCCTGACGGCCCGCCGAAGCGCTTGTCCCGCGGGCCGCCCGGCGTGACTGACACACGGCGGACGGGGTACCCGCAGCAGCAGAAATATGGCAGAACCGGCCGCCTCGCCGGTACCGAGCAGCAGGAGGAGGTGTCAGCCGTGGAGACCCGGGCCGACACCGGAAGGATCAGCAGCCGAATCTCCGAGCGGGAACAGGTCCGCACCTGCAGGCCCGCCGTGGTGACGAAGGGCCGTGAGCCCGACCGTCAGTCGGAGAAGAACAACCCGGAACCGAACATCGTCCGGGGCGAGGACTGAACGCAGCCGTCTGACAGCGTACGGAGGTGCCCGTCATGGACGGACCCGGTCTCTCCGAGCCCGAGCGGATGATCCTCGCCGAGATCGAGCGGGATCTGCGCGCCGACGAGCTTCTGGACCACCGCCTGCGGACGATGAGTCCCGGCCCGCCGCTCGCGCGGGTGACCCGCGGCTTGCGGACACATCTGCTCGCCGCCGGCGTGAGCATGCTGGCGACCCTGACGTGCGTCCTGCTGGTGATGGCCGCGTCCACTTCGGAGCCCGGCCTCATCTGGGCGTTCGCCACCACCTGGGCGCTGACCCTGGTCGGTCTCCTCGTACTCGTCTGCCGGTGGTCCAGGCGGCTCTCCGCCCGCCGTCGGACAGGCGGCGGCGAGCGGGATCCCGGACCGGCCTGAGCGGCGGCGGCCGATGGGGATCACACGCACCGGCCCGGGCGGGCGCCGTGAGAGCGACGAGGAACGCCTGGACCGGTTGTGGGGGGAACTGCTGCGCGAGGTGAGGGTCGCCCTCGCCGGCGTCCAGCTGCTTTTCGTCTTTCTGCTCGCCGTCGCCTTCATGCCGCTCTTCCGCTCGCCCGGCGACGTGGACCGGGCCCTCTACGTGGCCTGTCTGCTGCTGGGGGCCGCGGCGATCGGCGTGCTCGTCGCGCCGGTCGGCATCCACCGCATGGTCACAGGCCGCGGACTGAAGTACGAGGCCGCACGGTGGGCCTCCCGGCTCACCCTCCTGGGGCTCGCGATGCTCCTCGGCATGGTGGCCCTCGCCCTGCTGCTCGTGCTGCGCAACGTTCCCGTGATCGGTGACACGGCGGCGCTGGTGATGGCCGCCGCCGTCGCCGGAGGGCTCACTGTCTGCTGGCTGGTGCCGGCGGCCGTGATGCGGCACGGCATCGGCCCGGACGCCGACGGCCGGCAGGGCCGGGAACGGCCGGGTCCGCGGGGGCCGGGGGAGCGTTCCTCCTCCGGGCAGGGGTGAACGCCGCCGGCCCGTCGGCCGGCGGCGTTGCGTTTCCGGGCGTGTCAGCCGCCGTGGCCGCCACTGCCGAACGCGCCACCGCCCTCGTCGGAGTCCCGCGGGGGCTTCTTCTCGGGCACCGGACGGGACCCCATGTTTCCGTAACCGTGGAGCTCGTGGGGTGTCAGCCTGCCCGGGACCTCATGACCCGCGCTCGGGTCGAAATCGTCGTCGGGCTCCAGGCGGCTCTCGAAGTGGGTCTGGTGATCGGGGCGCCTCGGCTGCTCGTCCTCCGTCGGAGGCGCATCGCGCCGCCGCCGCGCCCCCACCTGCCAGACGACCCATACGAGCAGCACCAGCAGCCCGATCACGATCAGTCCGAAGACGATCACCGCGGGCGCTCCCTCAGCGGCCGCGAGGACGGTCTCGGCGTCCCCGGCCGGCCGGTTCAAAGTGACCATGCATAGCGGGTACCCAATCTGAGCGGTATATCCGCCGGTCGCGGCGCAGACGCCCGAATGGACGCGACCGCTACCAGCGCTCGTGCACCTGGGGCCGGATCCGCCGGTCGTACAGCTCGCGGACCGCGTCCAGCGTGGCCTGCGGGAGCGGCGGCGCGTCCGCGGCGGCGGCGTTGGCACGGGCCTGCCCGGCGGAGCGGGCGCCCGGGATCACGCTGGTCACGCCCGGCTGCTGGACGACCCAGCGCAGCGCCGCCGCGGCCGGCGTGCGCTCCGGTCCCACGAGCCCGGCGAACTCGGCTGCCGCCTCGACCCCCGTCGCGAAGTCGACGCCGGAGAACGTCTCGCCCTGGTCGAACGCCTCGCCGTGCCGGTTGTAGGTCCGGTGGTCGTCGGCGGCGAAGACGGTGTCCTCGGTGTACTTGCCGGAGAGCAGCCCGGACGCCAGCGGCACCCGCGCGATGATGCCGACCCCGGCCTCGGCGGCGGCGGGCAGGACCTCCTCGAGCGGCTTCAGCCGGAACGGGTTGAGGATGATCTGCACGCTCGCGGTGCCGGGCCGGGCGATCGCCGTGAGCGCCTGCGCGCAGGTCTCCACGCTCACGCCGTACGCGGCGACGCGCTCCTCCGCGACCAGCGTGTCCAACGCGTCGAAGACCTCGTCGGACCCGTACACGGCGGTCGGCGGGCAGTGCAGCTGCACCAGGTCGAGCCGGTCCACGCCGAGGTTCTTGCGGGAACGGTCGTTCCACGCACGGAAGTTGTCCAGTGCGTAGTTCTCCGGGAGCTGGTCGGCGCGACGGCCCGTCTTGGTCGCCACGAACACGTCCGCGTCCGGCCGCCTCCGCAGATACCGGCCGATGAGCTGCTCGCTGCGCCCGTCGCCGTACACGTCGGCGGTGTCGAAGAACGTGACACCCGACTCGACGGCCGCGTCGAGCACGCCGAGCGCCTCGTCCTCCGCGACATCGCCCCAGTCGGCCCCGAGCTGCCAGGTGCCGAGCCCCACCACGGAGGCGCTCCGGCCGGTCCTGCCCAATACACGCTGTTCCATGCGGCGCATCCTATGCCGCACCGCCGCCGCTGCTGGGGCCGCCGCTACCGGTCTTCGAGTGGGCACTCGGTGAGCGGATCCCGGCCCTCGCCGGGCATGGCCACCGTGTGGCTCGCCGCCGGCGTGCGGCCCTGGGCGATCCAGTCCTCCATCGCCGCGAAGGCCGATCGGTGACACGGCGTCAACGGCCGCAGCCGGTCCGGGAAGACGTCGTACAGCGAGTCGACGTGCGTGCCGCCCTCGACGCGGTAGTAGCGGAAGAGCCCGTCCCGCCCCGCGTCGCGGACCATGCGCGCGTACACGTCGGAGCCCTCACCGATGGGCAGCAGCACGTCCAGCGTGCCGTGCAGCGTGATCAGCGGCTTCCCGATCCGGCCCGTCAGCGCGATCCGGTCCACGGCCCGGTGCACCTCGGCGGGCCGTGACGCGTAGTCGTAGTCCGCGTCGCAGACGGGCATCCCCGGCGCGCAGAACGGAGTACCGGCCTCCGCGGCCCCGTCGAAGGCGGGGTCCAGCTCCTCGCGGTAGATGCGCTGCGTCAGGTCCCAGTAGTACCGGTGGTGGTACGGCCACAGGAACTCGGAGTCCGCCGGATACCCGGCCGCCACCATCTCCCGGTGCGCCTGCCCGGCCCCGGTGCCGCCCGCCGCGTACACCGGATACGCGCGCAGCGCCGGCGGCAGGAACGTCAGCAGGTTCGGGCCCTCGGTGCGCCACAGGGTGCCCTCCCAGTCCACCCCGCCGTCGTACAGCCCGGGCCGGTTCTCCAGCTGCCAGCGCACCAGATAGCCACCGTTGGACATGCCCGTGGCGAGGGTGCGCTGCGGCGGGCGCTGGTAGCGCTGGGCGACGACCGCGCGGGCGGCCCTGGTCAGCTGGGTGACCCGCTCGTTCCACTCGGCGATCGCCGCACCGGGGCGCCGCCCGTCCCGGTGGAACGCGACGCCGGTGTTGCCCTTGTCGGTCGACGCGAAGGCGTAGCCGCGGGCGAGCACCCAGTCCGCTATCGCCCGGTCGTTGGCGTACTGCTCCCGCACCCCGGGGGATCCGGCGACGACGAGTCCGCCGTTCCAGCGGTCCGGCAGCCGGACGACGAACTGGGAGTCGTGCATCCAGCCGTGGTTGGTGTTCGTCGCCGAGCCGTCGGGGAAGTAGCCGTCGATCTGGATGCCGGGGACGCCGCTGGGCGTCTCGAGCCCCGCCGGTGTCAGACCCGCCCAGTCGGCCGGGTCGGTGTGCCCGGTGGCGACCGTCCCCGCCGTGGTCAACTCGTCGAGGCACGACACCTCCTGGCGCTCGGCGCCGGGCACCCGCAGGGTGTGCTGCCGGGCGCAGTGGCCCGGCTGCCCGGCCGTTTCGCCCGCCCCGGCGGCGGGGACGGCGGTCACGCCGAGCAGCAGCGCGGCCCCGGCGACGGCGACGGCCCGTACGGCACGTCCGCCCGCGGCGGACCGGGTGGGGCGTGCGGGGAGGATGCCTGGCGGAAGGGCGAACGGCACGGAAGAGCCTCCTGGTGAGAAGTGGTGGAACGGTGGGGTGCGGGGCGGGCGGCGGTCGTCGCCGTGAGCGTTGGTGCTGGGTCTGGCGCGGGGCTCATGGCGGGTGGGGGCCGCTGCGCGGGGCCGTTCCCCTGCCCGCCCCTTCCCGCTGTACCGGATGTGCGGCTCCGCCGCGTGGCGGGGCAGGCCCCGGACCCCGGTTATCGCCCTCCGGGCGGCGGGCCGGGCTCCGCCCGGGGCCGTTCACCGCGCTCCCCGCGGTGGCCTCAATCTCCCCCTACGGCCGCCAGGCCGTGGGGGGGAGATTGAGGCGCGGGGCTCGGGGCAGCGCCCCGACATGGCCGGCAACCCGTGCGGGCGTCGGCGTTGACGCGACGGCATCGGGACCTCCCACGGGTGACGGAACGAGTCACGTCACCGTAGGAAAGTCCCGCGCGGCGAGGAATGGTGACAGCCCCCATAGCCCCGCCCGTGGACGGCGGTTCACGGCCCCTTGCGCGGTCGGGCGACCCGCTGCTACGGCGTGCCGCTCCTACGGCCCGGGGGCCACCGGAGCGGAGTTCTCCGGAGCGGGCGCGTCGGGGGCCGGGCCGGCGGGGGAGTCGGCGCCGGACTCCGGAGCCGGCTGGGACGGGGGCTGTCCGGGTTCGGACGGCGGCGCCGGTTCAGACTTGGGCGGCGGCGCCGGCGAGTCCTGCGGCGCGGGCTCGGACGCGGGCGGGCCGGACGGCCGGTCCGGGGCCGGGGTGTCGCCGTCGGACGGGGAGGCGTCCTTGGAGGGCGAGGGCGACGGCTCCCGCGAGGGCGGCTCGGTCTCCTTGTCCCGCGTACCCGTGTCGCCCGCGGGGCGCTTGATCCACCGGTCGTCGTCACGGAGGACGAACTCCTTGACGGGCCGGTCCGCCGGCGCCACGACGACGACGTTCGAGGCGCGGTAGCCGGGCCACGAGTCACCGGTCGTCCGCGGGTCCTGCTGTGCGACGGGCGGCGTCAGCGGATTGCCGCAGGCGCACCGGACCCTGGGCACCCCCCGCTCGTCGACCAGCACCGCCGTGCCGGCCTGCAGCACCGCCTGATAGGAGGTCGGCTCGCCGTCCTTGTAGCCGTGGTTGGTCACCCTGGTGTCCATCCGCAGCTGCACCGGGGTGAACGAACGCAGCAGCTCCGGAACCCGGGCCGGCTCGACCCGCTGGACCTCGGCGAAGGCCCGGTTCTTGGCCGGGTCGGCGCTCAGCGCCTTGATCTGCTGCTCCACGTCGCAGCTGGCCACCTTGCGGGTGCCGCCGTAGAGCCCCGGGGCCGACCCCTCGACGCTGCGGGTGACATTGGGGCTCGCGGTGGATCCGTCGGTCTCGGCGGCCGGTGTGGAGGCGGGCGGCGAACTCTCCTTCGCCGTCGACTCGGTGAAGGGGTCGGGCCCGGTCGAGCCCGCGGCCTGCAGGAAGACCTCACCGCCGCCACCGCCGGCCCCGGTGCCGGCGCCGCCGTCCGGGCGGGTGAGCACGACGGTGAGGACCACGGCGGCGACGAGCGCGACGGCGATCGTGGCGATCCGGGGCACCGACCGCCACCAGGGCCGGCTCGGCCCCTCGTGCGAACCGCCGCCGGGGCCGCTGGGCTCACTGGGACCGCCGGGGCCGCCGGGGCCGCTCGGCGGGCCGGGCGGGCCCGCGTCGGACGGCCCCGAGGGCGGCGGCGGGGGAGTGGGCCCTGGCTGCGACGGGCCGGAGAGCGGTCCCGAGGGAGGACCAGTCGGGCGGCCGGAGGACGGAGGTTCGGCACTCACGGGGTCTTCTTCCCTGGCGTAGGGAGGCGGAAGACGGACAGCTCTTCCGTCGCTACCGATATGCACCATTGTGTTCCCCGGCCCGGGGTCACCCGCAAGCCGACGCGGTCGGCCCACCCGGGGAGCGCACCACAGCCGCCGTGCATAGCGTGGCAGCGTGAGTCAGCAGGCACCGAAGAGCCCCGGCAGCGCGACCCGTCCGGCCCACGGCTGGCCCCACGCACTCGCGGCCGTGCTCGGCGGCCTCGTCGTCATGGCCGCCACCGCGGCACTCGGACTGTGGGCGGCCGGCGCGGCGGACCTGCCCGACGGCGGTTTCCTCCCCGTCGTCGCGGCGCTCGTCGTGATGGCGGCCGGCGGCACCGTGGAAATCGCCGGAGACGCCGGCGTGATTGCCGAGACCAGAGCCGGACTGACCGCCCTGCCCCTGTCCGTGTCCCTCGTCGGAGCCCTCACCGTCGCCGCCGGCTTCCTGCGGCCCCTGCGCCACCGTGCCGTCGCCTCCGCGCGCGAACTCGCGGGCTGGGCCGGCCGGCTCGCCGTCCTCTGGCTGCTTGCTCTCATCGGCCTCGGCGCCCTCGCACGCCACACCTTCACCATCCCCATCGAGGACCCCACCGGCGGGTTCCTGGAAGAACTGCTGGGCCCCGGTCCACAAGTGGGCTTCCGCATCGACCTCCCGCTCACCCTCCTCTTCGGCCTGCTGTGGCTGGCCGGGGTCCTCGCTCTGGCGGTCCTGGTCTCGCGCGGCGCCCCGCTCCCCGCCCGGCTGCTGCGCTTCCAGGAATCCGTGCGCCCGGCCGCGTACGCCATGGTCGCCCTGCTGCTCACCTACGTCGCGGTCGGCGTGGTCATCGGCGTCGTGGTCGCCCTGACCCGCGACAGCACCGCGGAGACCTTCGCCGTGATCTTCCTCGCGCTGCCCAATCTGGTCTGGCTGGCCTTCACACTCGGCCTCGGCGCGTCCTGGGAGGGCAAGGTGGAGGGCCCCTTCGGTCTGCCGATGCCCCAGCTTCTCGACGAAGTGCTCCGCACCGGCGACATGTCCCGGCTCGACCTCGCCACCCTCACCGAACGCGACGGCCGCGCCTGGTGGCTGCTGGTCGTCGCCGTCGTGCTCGTGACGGCGGCCGCCTTCCTGATGGCCGTCCGTTCACCGGCCCGGACCCGCCTGTGGCAGCACGTCGTGCACATGGCCGTCGCCCTCGTCCTGACCGTGCTCACCGTCTGCCTGCTCGTACGGCTGTACGCCCACTACGGCCTGTCGCTGCTGGGCCTCGGCGATCTCGGCGGCGACCTCGCCGGCGAGGTGGCGCTGCGGCCGAACCTGTGGCCCGCCCTCGGCCTGGCGGCCGCATGGGGACTGGTCACCGGCCTGATCGGCGGGCTCCTCGCCGCACGCGTGCACCGTCGGGGGCAGGCGCCCCCGCCTCCTCAGTGACCGCCCGCCGGAGCTGAGCCGGGGAAGACGGGCAGCGCCCAGCGCGGTGGCTCCGGCGTGGCGGCCGACTCTCCGGACGGCCCCGTGCCCCGCCCGGCCACCACCGTCGCCGGACGGCCGCTCCCTCCGGACGCAGCATCCGCGGCGGGTGCCGCGGACGCGGCGCGCAGGGCCGCCACGAACTCGCCGCAGGAGCCGTAGCGGTCCTCGGGGCTCTTGGCGAGCGCCTTCGCCATCACGGCGTCGACCCCCGCGGGGAGGTCGGGCCGCTCCCCGGTCAGCGGCGGCGCGGGATCGAACTGGTGCGCCCACAGCAGGGCCATGTCGTCGTCCCGCCGGAACGGCGGGGCGCCGGCCAGCGTCTCGAAGACGACGCAGCCGAGGCTGTAGACGTCGCACCGACCGTCCACCGGCCGGCCGGAGATCTGCTCCGGCGCCACATAGTCGAGCGTGCCGACGAACTGGCCGACCGTCGTGAACCCGGTCAGCGACAGGGACTTCTTCGTCAGCCCGAAGTCCGTGAGATAGACATGCTCGGGGTGGTCGCTGTCCGTACCCTCCGCGACCAGGACGTTCCCCGGCTTCACATCCCGGTGCACCAGGTCGTGCGCGTGCGCCGCGTCCAGCGCGGACGCCACCTGCGCGGCGATCCGCCCCGCCGCCACAGCGGGCAGCGGCCCCATGCGGTCGAGCAGTACGCGCAGGTCCTGGCCGGGGACGTAGCGCATGGCGATGTAGAGCAGACCGTCCGTCTCGCCGGCCTCGAAGACGGGCACGATGTGCGGGTGGTCGATGGAGGCGGCGACGCGGGACTCATGCGTGAACCGTTTGCGGAACGTGTCGTTGCGGGCCAGTTCGGGGGCGAGGAGCTTCAGGGCGACGGTGCGGTCGAGGCGCAGATCGCGGGCGCGGTAGACGACCGCCATGCCGCCGCGGCCGATCTCGCGCTCCACGAGATAGTCCGCGACCCGCCGTCCGACCAGCTCGGACGGCCGGCCGCCGGCCACGCCGGAAGCCGACGCCATCAGCGCTCACCGCCGGGCGGCGTCTCGGCGCTCCCACCGGGCGTCCCTTCGGGCCGGTCCACGGTCCGGGTGGGCTCGGGATGCGCCACGGCCCGGGTGGCCTCGGGCTGTTCCGCGGCCCGGGTTCCCTCCGGCCGGTCCACGGCCTGTGTCGGGTCAGGGGGCTCCAGCACGCGGGTCGGGTCGGGCGGTCGCACGACGGCGGTCCCGTCCGGTTCCTCCACGGCCTGGGCCTCCGGCCGTTCCCCGGCCCGGGTCGCCTCCGGATGCTCCACGACGCGGGTCGCGTCAGGGCGGTCCTCGTCCCGCGCCGGGGCGGCCGGCTCGGCGGGCCGGGGCTCGTCGCCCTCGCCCGTACCGGGCGGCGTCTCGGGCGTCACGACCCGTGTGGGCTCGTGGTGCGGCGTCCCGCCGGGCGGATCGGAGGCGACGACCCGCGTGGGCTCGTGGCGCGGCGCCTCGCCGGGCGGATCGGAGGCGACGCGGTTCGGTTCGGCGGTGGGCGGTGCGGCGGGCTCCGGGGTGACGATCCGCGTCGGCTCGGGGCCGTCGACCGGTTCCGGGCCGGGCCGGGCCGCGTCGTCGCCCGGCGCCGCGTCCTCCCGCGCCGTCGGGCCCGACGAAGTCGCGAACGTGCTGAGCCGGAGACCGTCGCAGTACACCCAGCGCTCGTGCTCCCCGTCGTACAGCCACACCGACTCGCCGTCCACCACAAGCCCCACCCGCAGTCCGCGCGTACGGTCGCGGAACGTCTCGCCGTCGGACAGCCCGTCGGCCAGGTCCTCCGCGGCGCGCCGGTAGCGGGCCAGCGTCTCGCCGACCCGGGCCAGCAGCGGCCGAGGGTCCTCCGTGCGCGCGAGTGGCCGGCCGGCCGCCGGCGGCTCCTGCGGTACGGGCACCAGGAGGCGGCCGTCGACCCACGCGGACCAGCTGTTCGCGCACACGATCCGGCCCCAGTCGCCGCGCCGCTCGGTGAGCTGGACCGGGAGCAGCGGGTCGAGCGGGGTCGTCGGGCGGGACACGTCCGGCGCCTCCCAGGCGGGCATCCCCGACTGCGGCACGACGTGTGTGGCGCGGAAGTCCCAGGCGCCGGCCATGGCGTCGCGGCCTACTTCCGCATGACGGCGGGTTCGTGGCGGCGGAGCAGGCGGAGCACGAGGACACCGAACAGCGCCGACAGCACCAGCAGCATCCCCATGTCGAGCAGCCACACGCCCGCCGAGTGCTCGAAGAGCGGATCGGCCGTCAGCTCGCCGGGCACGATCCGCCCGAGGTCGATCGTGCCCGCCATCGCCCCGAGCGCCCACCGGGACGGGACGAGCCAGGCCAACTGCTCGACGACCGCGACACCGGCCAGCTTCAGCAGCGCGCCGCAGAAGACCACCTGCACGATGGCGAGGAGGACCAGCAGCGGCATCGTGACCTCCTCCTTGCGCACCACGGCGGAGACCAGCAGACCCAGCATCATCGCGGTGAACGACAGCAGCGCGACGGCGAGCGTGATCTCCACCAGCGGCGGCAGCAGGACGCCTTCGCCGCCCGGGGCGCCGAGGTCGACACCGGCCAGGGCGACGAGGGTCAGCACGATCGCCTGGAGGACCGTGATCGTGCCCAGCACCACGACCTTGGACATCAGATACGCGGACCTGGACAGGCCGACGGCACGCTCCCGCTGGTAGATCGGCCGCTCCTTGACCAGCTCCCGTACGGCGTTCGCCGCGCCGGTGAGGACGCCGCCGACGCACAGGATGAGCAGGGCGTTCAGGGCCGTCTCCCGGTCGAGCCGGCTCCCCGCCAGCGCCCGGGCCATCGCCCCCATGACGAACGGCAGGGCGATCATGATGACGAGGAAGGTCCGGTCCGCGCTCAGCGCGGCGGTGTATCTGCGCACCAGGGTGCGCAGCTGTGCGCCCCAGCTCTGGTTCTTCGGCGGTGGCGGCACCGGCCCGGGAGCGGCTGCCCGCGGTTCGCGCGGCTGGGCCGTGGAGGCCACGATGTACTGCCGGTTGAACCGCGATTCGCTGTAGGTCCCCGCCCAGTCCCGTGCGCGGTCGCCCTCGAACGCCTCGAACGCCTCCGGCCACTGCGTGAAACCGAAGAAGCCGAGGGCGTCGGCCGGCGGGCCGTAGTAGGCGATCCGGCCGCCCGGCGCGAGGACCAGGAGCCGGTCGCAGACGTCCAGGCTGAGCACGCTGTGCGTCACCACGACGACTGTGCGGCCGTCGTCGGCCAGGTCCCGGAGCATGTGCATGACCGAACGGTCCATACCGGGGTCGAGCCCCGACGTCGGCTCGTCGAGGAAGAGCAGAGACGGCTTCGTCAGCAGCTCGAGCGCGACGCTGACCCGCTTGCGCTGGCCCCCGGAGAGGCTGTGGATCGGCTGGTCGGCGCGCTGCTCCAGGCCCAGTTCCCGGATCACCTCGGCGACCCGGGCCTCGCGCTCGGACCGGTCGGTGTCCTGCGGGAAGCGCAGCTCGGCGGCGTAGGCGAGGGCGCGGCGCACCGTCAGCTGCGCGTGCAGGATGTCGTCCTGCGGGACGAGCCCGATGCGCCGCCGCAGCTCGGCGTAGTCGCGGTACAGATCCCGCCCGTCGTACAGGACGGTGCCCTCGTCGGCGGGGCGGAGTCCGGTGAGGGCGTTCAGCAGTGTGGACTTGCCCGCGCCGCTCGGCCCGACGACGGCGAGCAGGCACTTCTCACCGACCGGGAACGAGACACGGTCCAGGAGCACCTTGCGGCCCCGGTCGACCGAGACTGCCAGGCCCTGCACGTCGAGGGAGATCTCGCCGGTGTCGACGAACTCCTGCAGCTCGTCGCCGACGAGGACGAACGCGGAGTGCCCTATGCCGACGATGTCGCCGGGCCCCACCGGGGCGCGGCCGACGGGCAGGCCGTTGAGATAGGTGCCGTTGTGGCTGCCGAGGTCGACGATCTCGTACGTACCGTCGGCGAGTGAGCGCAGTTCGGCATGGCGGCGGGAGACGACCAGGTCGTCGACGACGAGTTCGTTGTCGGGCGACCGGCCGATGCGCACGGTGCGGGCCGGCAGCGGGCGCACGCTGGTGGGCCTGCGGAAGGTCCCGGTGGCGGAGGGCAGCGAGACACCGGAGGGCCGGTCTGCGGCGGGTGGTGGTCCGGCTGGCGACGGTTCGGCGGCCGGGGCCGGTGCCGGCTCCGTCAGTACGGCCCGTGGGCCGTCGGCGGCGCTGCCGAAGCGGATGACGCTGCCGGGCCCGACATCCCACTCGTGGATCCGGTGGCCCTCGGTGTACGTGCCGTTGGTGCTGTTCTCGTCGGCCAGCGCCCAGTGCCCGTCGACGGTGTGCAGGACCGCGTGGTGCCAGGACACCCGCGCGTCGTCGATGACGATGTCACTCAGGGGGTCACGTCCGACGTGATACGCCCGGGTCGGATCCAGCACCGTCGAGCCGGTGTCGGTCTCCACGGTGAGTACGGGCGCGGTCGGCGTGCCGGACCGCTCAGCCATGTTCGAATTCTAGCGATATGCGTCGCTTTGTGCCCTGCGATGATTCGACGGCCCGGAGCCGGCGCCGGAACCGCGGGGATTCGGGCGGCCCCTTGCGGCCGCGTGTTGCGGGCGGCGGAGGGCCGGTGCACCCTGAGGGTTACCCAGAAGCGACACAGGCTCACTCTTCGTACTCGGGGGCCATTTACGAATGACGGGCCGTCGCGGTGAGGAGCCACGGTCATGAACGTTCCGGTTGCCTGCCAGTACAGAATCGAAGTGCCGGCCTCCCCTGAGCGCATTCCTCAGATCCGCCGCATCGTCGCGGCGCATCTGAAGTACTGGGGTCTCGACGCCCATGTCATGCCGGTATGCAGTGCCGTCGACGAACTCGTCGGCAATGTCGTCGACCATGTCGACGGCGACAAGACGTGTGTGGTCGAGCTGCGTTGGACGGGTCGCCATCTGGGCGCCTCCGTCTCCGACCGCGACCGGACCCTTCCCCGGCTGCACACCTCGTCCCCGACCCGGGGCGGACTCGCGAGGGTCGCGAGGCTCAGCGACAGCTGGGGCACCTGCGCCACGGAAGAGGGCAAGGTGATCTGGTTCAGCCGGCGCGTGAAGGAGCCGCAGCGCGTGTTGTCCGGACCGCAGGTGCCGCAGCCGCCGGTCCCCGAGTTCAGGCCGCTGCCGCTGGAGTCAGTGCCCGCCGACCGGTTCGAGACACCCGCCCTCCATGTACACGCCGTGCGGTGACACGTCCATGTCCTGCCCCACGACGATGTCTCCCGTGACGCACGGACCGGCCTGCGGAACCGACACCGTGAACCGGACCCGGTCCGACCAGTCGGAGACGTGCACGCTGTCCTCCGGATATCCGAGCCCGACCAGCCCGTCGAGGACCTGCTGGGCGTCCGGAGCCGCCGAGCCGCCGGGGACGGTCAGTCCCCGTGCGATCCGCTCCGCGTGAGCCGTACCCCTGCACAGTGCGTCGCCGTCCATCGGCAGCTGCTTCTTGAAGGCATGATTCTCGGCGTACTTGGGGTTCTCCGGCTGCGGGCCGTCGCCGGCGGGGCCGTCCTCGGCCGTGCGGGAGGGCGCCGGGCGCGCGGACGCCGCGCGGTCCGCGCAGCGGGCCGCGACGTCCGTGAACATCCGGTCGTGCCGCGCCCGCGCCTCGCTCGCCGCCGCTGCCGCGTCCCGCGGTGACGGCGTGCCGGTCCCGGAACCGGACGGGTCGGTGTGCGGCTGCGTGCCGCATCCGGTCAGCGCGACGGCGAGGAGTGCGGCCGCGGCGGCGGTCCGGTCGGGACGTCCCACAGGTGCTCCGTTCCTGACGGTCGACGACACGGTGACGTGCTCCCCGATTGTCGTCCGCCGGACCCTGCCCTCGCCTGAGTACGCGTACTCAGGCGAGGGCAGGCGCCGCTCACGCCGCCCTGGTGTCCTCACGGCCGGCGGGACGTATCGCCGTGAGCAGCCGGAAGAAGTCCGCCTCGTTGCCCGCGAGTCCGGCGGCACGCAGGGCGTCGTCGGCCTCCGCCATCGGCACCGCCAGCAGTGGGACCGCGAGCGGCGCCCGCCGCGGGTCGGCGAGAACGGCCCTGGTGGTCTGCAGCAGCCGTACGTACGCCTGGGCGGCGGCGGTCTCGGGATCGGTCATCTCGCGCTTCCCCTCCTGAAGGTGTCGACCCGTCAAGCATGGCCGACGCCACTGACAACGGCGAAGACCGGCGGTCCGCCCAGGGGTGGCGGACCGCCGGCCGCAGGCCGTGGAGGGAAGCTCTAGAAGACACTCACCCCGTAGGCGTTGAGCGCCTCGGTGACGGGCTGGAAGAACGTGGTGCCGCCCGTACGGCAGTTGCCGCTGCCGCCGGAGGTGAGGCCGAGGGCAGTGCTGCCGGCGAACAGAGCGCCGCCGCTGTCGCCGGGCTCGGCGCAGACGTTGGTCTGGATCATGCCGTAGACGACGTCGCCGCCGCCGTAGTTGACGGTCGCGTTGAGACCGGTGACCCGGCCGCTGTGCAGACCGGTGGTGCTGCCGCTGCGCTGGACGGTCTGGCCGACGTAGGCGTTGCCGGCGCCGGTGATGTCACGGTAGCTGCCGTTGTAGAGGTAGACCCGGCCGTCCGCCGCGGAGGCGTTGGAGTGGCGGATGATGCCGTAGTCGTTGTTCGGGAAGCTGGAGCCGGCCCGGTAGCCGAGCAGCGTCGTGTTCGAGGAGTTCGTGTACCAGGTCGAGCCGATGTTCGTGCAGTGACCGGCGGTCAGGGCGTAGTACGTGCTGCCGCTGCGGACGTTGAAGCCGAGCGAGCAGCGTCCGCCGCCCGCGTAGATGGCCTGGCCGCCGGCGATCAGCTTGTTGAACGTGCCGGGTGTGCGCTTGATCTCCAGAGCGCCGGCGCGGTCGCCCGCGGCCTTCTTGATCTTGGCGATCTCGGCGGCGGAGACGGTGGAGTCCGCCGTCACGACGACCTTGCCGGTCTTCTGGTCGGTGTACCAGGCGGTTCCGGCCACGTCGGCCCCGAGCACGGCCTGGCCGGTCTGGGCGAGCTGGGCGGTGGTGGCCCGCGGCGCGTCGGCCGGGTCGGCCGTGGCGGACGGGGCGGCAAGCGCGGAGGCGGCCACGAGTGCGGCGGCTACGGCGATCAGCCGCGCACCTCTCGAGACGCCGAGGGGGGTAAGGCGCTTGATGTTCACTGCATCCTCCGGTGGGGGAATCCGGGGCCCGCTGGGTGGGAGGGCCCGTCGAACGCCGGCTGCCGGACCGTGACGCGAAGGACTGCGTCATGAGCCTGACAACCGCCGCGGAACGAATCCTGGGCTCCCCGCCGTTCCGCGACAAGATCGGCTTTCGGCCGCGCTACGCGCGTACATCGTGGGCGCGCTCCGGCGGCCGCCGTGGTGCCGTCGTCGCCGTCCTTCCGCCCGGCCCGGGCGGGGTGGTTCCGGACGCGGCGCACGGCTCCCCGGCCGGGTCGAGCAAAGGCAGAAAGCGTTTGCTGTCGCAGCCTCGGCCGGCGCGGCCGCCGGGCGCGGCCCGGCCGGAGCGGAGCCTGCCGCCCGACAGGCAAACGGAATGACGCGTGCCGTTTCGGCAGCTCAGCGTCGAGCGCAGTCGCCCGTCCCCGATGCACCGGCCCGCCGCCGCTCCACCGTTGGCCACTGCAACGTTTCAGTCCGCTCCGCAAAACGTTGCAGTGGCTTCCGCAATCCCCGGCGTTCCCGTCCCAGCCACCCCGATCCGTCGCGAGCGCCGCCCCTGCCCTCCCCGACGCCGGGCCGCAGCCCCCGAACGGCCGCGCCCGACGATTCCCCAGAGCCCCGCCGCCAACTCCTTTATGCCTCAATCAATACCGTTCGCGCGGCGCCCGGAGGTGTCCGGAACCCGACCGTCGTACCGTGAGCGGCATGTGCTGGAGTGCGACGGCCGATCTCGTGGCCGGCACGGGCATCGCCGCCGTCGGCGCGGCCGCCGTGGCGGTCACCGTGCACCGTCGCAGAGCGCGCGATCTGCCCCTGGCCGTACTGCCGCTCCTGCTCGGCGCCCACCAGATCGTCGAATCCGCCGTGTGGCACTCCGGCGGCGGCGCCGGACCCGCCACCACCGCCTGGGCCGTCATCGCCCTGCCCGTACTCGCCCTCTGGGTCCCCTGCGGCGTACTGCTCGCCGCACCGCCCGCGCACCGCCGGCGCCTGCTCGTCCCCGCCGCCGCCGGCGCCTGCTCGTCCCCGCCGCCGTCGGCGCCGCGACCGCCGCCGCGCTCGCGCTGCGGCTCGCCGGCGGCACCGTCACCGCCGACGTACGCCGCCACACCGTGGGCTACGCCGTCGACCTCCCGTACGCCCCGCTGCTCATCGCCGCCTACCTGGTGGCCACCGTCGGCGCCCTGCTGCTTGCCGCGGACCGCGCGCTGCGGACCCTCGGCCTGCTCGTGGCGGGCGGCGCCGTGGTCTGCGCCCTGCTGTGGAACACGGCGTTCGTCTCCACCTGGTGCGCCGTCGCCGCGGTCGCCTCCGTCACGCTGCTCGCCTGGGCCGTCCGGCGGCCCCCGGTCGCCGGCCCCGAGCGCCGCGCCGCCCCGTGAGGTTCCGTCCCTCCGCACCTGGGTACCCGGCGCTCCTCACGGCTCGTCGCCACCCCGTGTGCAACCGGCCCAGGTCCGGTCGCACGGGAAAGTCCCCCGGGTCAGTCTGGAGCACGGGGGACACGTCCCGAGAGGCAGGAAACACGGTGAACAGTGCACAGGAATCCGCGACATCCGTCGTGGTGTCGCTCAGCGGCTGCTCGAGGGAGGATGCCGACGCGGTCTTCCGCGCCCTGAGCAGGTCGTACGAATCGGACCGTGCGCCGGACGAGACGCCCCAGTACGTGTCGGAGGGCCACGCGACCGTGTGGACCACCACCTTCGACGTGGCACAGCCGCACGAGCACGCCGAACCCGTCCGGCTCGCGTCGCCCGTCACGGCCGAGCTCCAGGGCGGCTACTGGGCGGTGGACCAGATGCAGGCGACGCTCGCCGCCGCCTTCGACCTGCTGGAGGAAGGCATGGCCGCCGGCGACCAGGAGAAGGACGTCCAACTGCGGCTCAACAGCGGCGTCCACCAGGAAGAGACCTGATCGGCCGCGCGCCCGCACCACAGCCCGAGGAGCACCCCCCATGCCCATCGCCACCGTCAACCCAGCGACCGGCGAGACCCTCAAGACCTACGACGCCCTCACCCCCGACGAGATCGACCGCCGCCTCGGCCTCGCCGCCACCGCCTTCGCCACCCACCGCACCCGGCCCTTCGGCGAACGCGCCGACCTGCTGAACCGGGCCGCCGACCTGCTCGAAGAGGACCAGCGGGACATCGCCCGCACGATGACCACCGAGATGGGCAAACCGATCGCGGCCGCCCGCGCCGAGGCCGCCAAGTGCGCCAAGGCCATGCGCTGGTACGCCGCCCGGGCCGAACGGCTGCTGGCCGACGAACACCCCGCCGACGACGACGTCCGGGACTCCGGAGCCGTACGCGCCACCGTCCGCTACCGGCCCCTCGGCGTCGTCCTCGCCGTCATGCCCTGGAACTTCCCGCTCTGGCAGGTGATCCGCTTCGCCGCCCCCGCGCTCATGGCGGGCAACGTCGGTCTGCTCAAGCACGCCTCCAACGTGCCGCAGACCGCGCTCTACCTCGAAGACCTCTTCACCCGCGCCGGATACCCGCAGGGCTGCTTCCAGACCCTGCTCGTCGGCTCCGGCGCGATCGAGTCGGTCCTGCGCGACCCGCGGGTCGCCGCCGCCACCCTGACCGGCAGCGAGGGCGCCGGCCGCTCCGTCGCCTCCGTCGCCGGCGACGAGGTCAAGAAGACCGTCCTCGAACTCGGCGGCAGCGACGCGTACGTCGTCATGCCCTCCGCCGACCTCGACGCGGCCGTCGCCACGGCCGTCACCGCCCGGGTGCAGAACAACGGCCAGTCCTGCATCGCCGCGAAACGTTTCATCGTGCACACCGACATCCACGACGCGTTCTGCGACCGCTTCACCGCCGCCATGAAGGACCTCGCCGTCGGCGACCCGATGGACGAAGCCACCGACATCGGCCCCCTCGCGAGCGAAAGCGGCCGGTCCGACCTCGAAGAGCTCGTCGACGACGCCGTCGGCCAGGGCGCCACCGCACGCTGCGGCGGCCGCCGCCCCGCCCACCTCGACCGCGGCTGGTACTACGAGCCCACTGTCCTGACCGGCATCACCGACGGCATGCGCATCCACCGCGAGGAAGCCTTCGGCCCCGTCGCCTCCGTCTACCGGGTCGACGACGCCGAACAGGCCGTAGCCGTCGCCAACGACAGCCCCTTCGGACTCAGTTCCAACGCCTGGACCCGCGACGCGGGCGAAGTGGACCTCTTCTCCCGCGACCTCGAGGCGGGCGGCGTGTTCTTCAACGGAATGACCGCGTCCCACCCGGCCCTGCCCTTCGGCGGAATCAAACGGTCCGGCTACGGCCGCGAACTCTCCGGCCACGGCATCCGGGAATTCTGCAACGTCACGACCCTGTGGCACGGCACGAAGACGGAGAGGTAGACCATGGCGCAGTTCGGATACACGATGATGACCGAGCAGGCAGGACCCCGCGACCTCGTCGCCCACGTGGTCGGCGCGGAGAAGGCCGGATTCGACTTCTCCGTCATCTCCGACCACTACTTCCCCTGGCTCGCCTCCCAGGGCCACGCCCCCTACGCCTGGAGCGTCCTCGGAGCCGCCGCCCATGCCACCTCGCGCATCCCGCTCATGACGTACGTGACCTGCCCGACCACCCGCTACCACCCCGCGGTCGTCGCCCAGAAGGCGGCGACCGTCCAACTCCTGTCCCAGGGACGCTTCCGGCTCGGACTCGGCTCCGGCGAGAACCTCAACGAACACGTTGTCGGCGCCGACTGGCCCGCCGCCCATGTACGCCTCGACATGCTCGACGAAGCCGCCGGCATCATCCGCCGGCTCCTCGACGGCGAGCACGTCACCCACCACGGCGCCCACTTCGACGTCGTCGACGCCAAACTCTGGGACGTACCCGAGGACCGCGTGCCGATCGGCATCGCCGTCTCCGGGGACCGGTCCTGCGCCGTCGCCGGCCGGAACGCCGACCTCGTCATCGCCACCGAACCGAAGCGTGAACTCCTCGACACCTTCGACCGCTACGGCGGCACAGGCAAACCCCGCGTGGGCCAGATCCCCGTCTGCTACGACACCGACCGCGACACCGCCGTGAAACGGGCACACGACCAGTTCCGCTGGGCCGTCGGCGGCTGGCGGGTCAACGCCGAACTGCCCGGCCACCTCTCCTTCGAGCAGGCCACCGCACTCGTCACCCCCGACGACGTCGCCGAGGCCATCCCCTGCGGCAACGACGTCGGCGCCTTCACGGAGGCCGTCCGCGCCTACGTCGACGCCGGCTTCACCGAGATCGCCCTCGTCCAGATCGGCGGCGACCAGCAGGAGCCGTTCTTCCGTTGGGCCCAGGACGAACTGCTGCCCGCGCTGCGCGACCTGTGAGGTGACCACGAGGCGGGCGGGGCCCGGTTCTGTGCGGGCGGGCGGCCCCGTGCACTCAGTGCGCCCGGTGCACTCGCACGGGACCGCCCGCCCGGGTCCAGGGACCCCTCGGCGGGACGTCACACGTTGGGGACCTTCAGCTTGTCCCAACTCGTCTTGCCCGGAATGCCGTCCGCGTCGCTGCCCGAGTACCCGAGCTTGCGCTGCCACGCCGCGTACGACTTGCGGTCCGCCTCCGTCCAGTTGGGCCCCGGCCCCACCTCGTAACGCCCGCACCCCTCGGCCACCAGGCGCTTGCCCATCGCCGTGATGATCGCGCTGCGCCGGCCGACCTGGAAGAACGCGGCCCCGGGATACGGCTCGTACCTCGGCGCCGGTGGCGGCCCCGACGGATCACCACCGAGTCGCTCCCGGATCCGGCCGCGCATCGACTCCATGCCGAACCCTCTGGGGTCGACCTTCCCCGGCTGCCACTCCAGGTGCCCGATGACCGACCGGTGCGTCCAGCCGTGCGCCCGGCAGATCGCGGCGGCGGCCTTCTCGATGGCCTCCAACTGCGCGGCGGGCCAGGGGTCCTTGCCGTCCCCCAGGTTGATGCACTCGAAGCCGTAGAAGTGTCTGTTCCCGTCGGTGTTGGCCTCGTTGTCGGCGGGCAGCGTCGACGACTCGTTGATCACGGCTCTGAGCACGTCGTCGTCACCGAGACCGGCGTGGTTCGCCCTGCCGTTGCCGACGAGATAGACCGTGCCGTCCTTGGCGATCACCCCGTGACAGAGCGGACCGGGCAGGCTGGAGTGCCCGTTGTAGCAGAGCTCCACGGAGTTGGAGGTGCCCGACGTCACGGTGTGATGGATCATCACCCCGTGCGTCGGCCCCCAGGGCCCTTTGTGATTCCGGTTGTGTGTGCGCCAGCTCCGGTGCTCGACGACACGCAGTCCTTCGTTGCGTAACGCTCTGAGAAGCTTGTCGGCGGACAGAGGCGTTGCCATCGTGGTGCTCCTTCCCGGACGACCCTCAGCTCACGGGCCGCTCCTGATCGATTTGCCCGCGGGAAGGGCCGATTGAACTGGTCTGACGCTGCGGGTCACGAACAGGCCACGGAGACTACTCGTCCTGCAGTAGCCCGGTGGGACGCCCGCACGTGCCGAGCGGGCGGCGCTCGGGCGGGCGGGACGCGGGGAAGGGCAGGTCAGGCGGTATTCCGGCGGTGTGGTGGGGCGTTGAGGGGCGGGGGCTGGTGCCGACGGGGCCACGGTGATCAAGTGGCAATAGCACAACGGATCGATACCGCATCGAGGATCACCTGTGACTCCGCATTCCCTGGCGTTCTACGTGGGCGCCGTCACCACCGGCACCTTGCTCGGCGTGGGCCCGGCGGATTCTCCCGACCGCGTCGCCGAGGTCTGGAGATCCCGGAAAGCCCGGCGAACGCCCCGTACTTCCGTACCTTCGGGCAGCCTGATTCTCAAGTGGCCGTCTCCGTCATACGCGCCTATGGCGAGTACAGCACGCCGGACAATCTACGAGTCGGCGACGTGTACAGCGTCCTGGCCCCGATGACCGCGGAGGAAGTGGAGCACCGGAGAGCGCGGTTCGGGTAGCTGGGTTCGTGGCTTCTGAGGGCGTCCGGCGAGCTGGGCGGCGGGCAACCGCCGGCCAACCGTGCATCGTGTACGCCGGACAGTCAGGGAGGGTGCTGGGCGCCTCAGCGGCCCGCGTCAGGGCTCCCCACGCCGGCGGCGGTAGTAGGCCACCGTGACCACCGCGAGCAGTGGCCCCCAGGCCAGCAGTGGCAGGTAGCAGGCGGTCATCACCCAGTAGTGGGCGCCGTCGGGGGAGCCGGCGGCGCCCATGTTGTCCGCGTTGTTCCAGCCGAAGGCGCCGGTGAACGTGATGAGGGTGACGAGCGCCGCGCCGAGTGAGGCCGGGATCACCGCGGCCGGTACGGGAATTCTGCGGCCGCCCAGGACCGGTACCCAGCGCGGGAGTACCTCGCCCCAGCTGTGGACCAGGCCCAGGGTGAGCAGTCCGAGCGCCTCGGCGAACAGGCTGAGTCCGATCAGATACGCGGTCCCTTCGCCGGGGAAGTTCTCCGGGCCGAGGTCCTCGTCCGTGAATCCGGAGTCCCAGCCCAGGCCCACGGCGATACGCCACAGCCCGGACGGCACCAGGGTCAGTGCGGCGGCTTGCGCCGCCAGGCGGACGGAGCGGGGGACCTCCGGCGCGGCGGTCAGGGTGTCAGTCACGGGGAATCGCCGACCCGGGCTCCGCCGGAGACTTCGTGATCTCGGCGTGGACCACCTTGAAGCCGCCCTTGAGCACGGTCGTGAACGGTGCGGGGGCCATGCATGTACCGGCCGGCGGCGAGACGAGCCGGCCGTTCTCGTCGACGTTCCCGGGGTCGACGTTCACCGCTCCCCAGGAGAAGCCGAGGCGGTCCGGCTCGCCCTTGGCGCCCTGCTGGACGCTGATGCCGATGCGGGCGCCGGGCTCATCGACGTTCGACTTCGTCACGACCGCGGTCAGAGTCGCCGTCCGGCCGCTGGTGACCAGGCAGTCGACCTGAGCCTCCGCCCACCCCGTGCCTCCGCCGGGAGGAGTGTGGGAGAACTTCACCGTGCCCCGGGCGTCCGTGGACATTCCATGAGGCAGGTCGGGCGGCAACGGCCGGGTGAACGGCCTCTGTTCGGCGTGGACGGTGAAGCGGATGTCGTGGTCGACCGACTCGATGTAGGAGATGCGAGCCTTCCCGTGGACGCTCGCGGTCTTCGCCGGTTGCCTCTCGGCGGACGGAGCCGGGGGCGCGGGAGCGGGACCGGCGGCGACCAGCCCGGAGAGGACGGCGATGGCTGCCGTAGCGCTGATGACGGTGTTGCGCACGATGAACTCCCGTGTGTGGAGAGGAAAAGTGTCGACCGTGGCCGGCCGAACGGCTCAAGCTTCGCCCCGGCGGCCCGGCGATCCCATCCGCCGATCGGCACAAAGATCGCGCCGCCGGACGCGCCTCCTCTGCCGTTCGGCAGAGAGTCCCGCCGGTCGCACGCCCGTACGCTGATCACCATGTGGGAATCAACCGGCCCGGCCGGCACGGCGCTTGGCGCTCTGCCGTCACTGGCGGCCGCGGGCACGCTGGTGTGGGCCGTCGCCTGCCCGCGCGCCGCGGTTTGCCGGCGGCGCGGCCGCCTCGCCCGCCCGACCATGGTCTGCGCGGTGCTGTCCCTGATCACCAGCTTCGCCGGACCCGCGGCCGGCCTCGACGCAGGCTGGAAGTTGGCGGAGGCCGGTGTCCTCCTGCTTCTCGTGGCCGCGGTCACCCGCTGGTCGCCCCTGCGCGAACTCGCGTCGGCCCTTCCGCCGGCCGCCCTCGCGGTGACCCTCTGGCCCCTGCCGCTGGTGCCCGGTGAGTCCTTCCTGGAGTCCCTCGGGATCGCCGCCTTCTGGCTGCTTCCGGCAGCCGTCGCGGTGACCGCCGGCGCCTACCCCCGCCGCCAGGAAGTCCGCCGCCGGCGTGCGGTGGCTGCCGCCCGCAGCGCCCAGCGCCTGCACCTCTCCCGTGATCTGCACGACTTCGTCGCCCATGACATCAGCGGGATCGTCGTCCAGGCCCAGGCGGCCCGTTTCGTGGCCGCCACCGACCCCTCGCAGGCGATGCTCGCCCTTGCGCGCATCGAAAAGGCCGGTCTGAGCGCCCTGGCCGCGATGGACCGGACCGTACAGATGCTGCACGGTCCGGAGGAACCCGCCATCGAGCCGCACCGGGACGTGTCCCGACTACCCGTCCTTGTGGACGACTTCACCTCCGCCGGGGCCACCGAGGCGCACCTGGACATGCCTCCCCGGGCCGCGGAGGCGCTCTCCCGCGAGGCAGGCGCGGCCGCGTACCGCATCGTCGTCGAGGCGCTGACCAACATCCGGCGGCACGCCCCCGACGCACCCCGCGCCACCGTCGCACTCGTCCCCACGGGCAGCACCGTGGAGATCCGGGTCACCAACGACCGGGGCGCCCGCCCCGCCTCGACCCGCCGCCGCGCCTCCCGGGGCGGCCTCGGGCTCCCCGCCCTCACCGAGCTGGCCCAGGCTCTCGGCGGAACCCTCTCGGCGGGTCCGCACGGCGACGGCGGATGGCGGCTCACCGCCGTCCTGCCGGCCGCGCTCGCGAAGGGGGCATCATGACGAAGGCCTCCACACCTACCCGTATCCTCATCGCCGACGACCAGGACGACGTCCGCAGCGGCTTCCGGCTGATCCTGGGCTCCCAGCCGGACATGACCGTGGTCGGCGAGGCGGCGGACGGCCTGACCGCCGTCCGCCTCGCCCGCACCCTGAGCCCGGACCTGATCCTCGCCGACATCCGTATGCCGGGCCTGGACGGCCTCGAACTCACCCGCCGCCTCGCCGGCCCCGGCGTACCCGACCCGATGCGCGTCCTCGTCGTCACGACCTTCGACCACGACGACTACGTACGCACGGCGCTGCGCGACGGCGCCTGCGGGTTCCTGCTCAAGCGCTCGGGCCCCGGGCTGCTGATCGAGGGCGTCAGAGCGGCGATGGCCGGGGACATCCTCATAAGCCCCCAGATCACGGTCCGCCTCCTCCAGACCCTCGCCCCCGCACGCGGCCCGGCAGCGCCCACGGCGCCGTCGCCTCTCACCGGCCGGGAGCAGGAGATCGCCCGGCTGGTCGCCGACGGGCTCACCAACGCCGAGATCGGCGAGAAGCTCTTCATCTCGGCGGGCACCGCCAAGACCCATATCGCGAACGTCCAGTCGAAGCTGAAGGCCCGCAACCGGGTGGGCATCGCCGCCTGGGCCTGGGAAAACGGCCTGGCGGGACCGGCCCCACGGGAGTAGGGTGCGGGCGTGCCCGTGGAGTTGCCGGAGCCGGTCCGTATCGGAACTGCCGCGGGGCGGTGGCCGGTTGGCGGCCGCCGCCCCGCGTACTGCGGTCCCCGGAGGGTCAGATGCCCTGCCAGGCGGGCTTCGCCGCGTACGTCGCGCGGAAGTAGTCGGCGAGCTTCAGGCCGGAGGCCGCCGCCTCGTCGACGACGACCGTCGCGTGCGGGTGGAGCTGCAGTGCGGACGCGGGCACCAGCGCGGAGAGCGGGCCCTCGACGGCGAGGGCCACGGCGTCGGCCTTGGCCTTGCCCGTGGCGAGGAGCACCAGGTGGCGGGCCTCCAGGATGGTGCCGATGCCCTGGGTGATGACGTGGTGGGGGACCTGTTCGATGTCGCCGTCGAAGAACCGGGCGTTGTCGACGCGGGTCTGCTCGGTGAGTGTCTTGATCCGGGTGCGGGAGGCGAGCGAGGAACAGGGCTCGTTGAAGCCGATGTGGCCGTCCGTGCCGATGCCCAGCAGCTGGAGGTCCACGCCACCGGCCTCGGCCAGGGCGCGGTCGTACGCGACGCAGGCCGCGGCGACGTCCTCCGCCGAGCCGTCGGGTCCCATGAACGAGTCCTGGTCCAGCCCGAGAGGTTCGACGACCTCGCGCAGTACCACCGAGCGGTACGACTCGGGGTGCCCGGAGGGCAGGCCCACGTACTCGTCGAGCTGGCAGATGCGGGCCCGGGAGGCGTCGACCTCCTTGGCCGCGACCTTCGCCGCGAGGGCCTCGTAGATCGGCAGCGGGGTCGACCCCGTGGCGACACCGAGGAGGGCGTCGGGCTTGTGTCGCAGCAGGTCGGCCATGGCTTCGGCGATCAGCTCGCCACCCGCGGCGGAATCCGGAACGATGACAACTTCCACGAAGATCCCTGTCTCTGTTTGCACCCGGTCAGTGGTGTAGACCAATCTACCTGGTGAGCGGGGTCCTGTCCTGCCCGGACAGCATGTGGACAGGGTGCGTGGCCCGTACGGAGCAGGGAGCGGACGCCGGGCCGTCAGAAGAGCGGCAGCTGGCCCGGGAGCGCCGGGACCACGCTGCCGTCGAGGGACGGCTGGAGCGCCGGGTCGAGCGGTGCGACGTGCCGGGACCCCGGGCACGACACCAGCTCCGTGCCTGCCCGCGCACCGGCCGGATCGTGGCGGGCGAACCGGCCCGCCACCACGGCGATCTCGCGGCGGCACACCGGGCACAGACGACGGGGAGCAGCCATGATCCCAGTCTGCCAGGCCGGTCCCGGCGCAGGCCGGGCGGACCGGTGGCCGCGCGCCGCGTTCGAGGGCCGCGACCGCGCCGGCACGCGTCCCGACCCCGCCGGCGGACCGGGACAACGAGGCGGTGACCCATCGCTACCCCGTCCTAGGCGCCCCCGGGTGCTGCGGCCCCGACGGCTCCAGCGTGCCCCTGGCCGGGGGCCGGCTGCGGGCGCTGCTCACGGCGCCGGCCGCGGGCGCCGGGCAGCCGGCGCCACCCGGGGAGCTGGTGCGGCAGGTGTGGGCGGCGGATGACCGGCCCGCCGTCCCAAGCCACCCCGTGCGAGCCCTGCGCGCCTGCCTGCTTGGCACGACGCAGACGCCCATCACCGCGACGTCCTGGCCGCCGAACGCAAGGAGCACGCCCGCGTCCGCAGCGAGAAGGGCACCCGCCGCGGCGGGTGCCCTTCTCGCTGCGGCGATCCGAACGCGACCGGCGAACCTGTGCGGTCACGGCATCGGCCGCATGAGCCGCAGGATCAGTTCCGGCAGCTGGAGCAGACTTCGACCTTGACGTCGTCGAGGACAGGCCCGGCGAATCCGACGGTGCTGCTGGCGAACGTCAGCTTCGTGGACGGGTTGTTGGCCACGAACGTGAACTGCCGTGTCACGTAGCCCATGTTCGTGAAGGTCTTGCCGGTGGTGTTGAAGGTGAAGTCCTGGAAGTTCTGTCCGTCGATGAGGACTTCGCCCGTCTTCACCGTCGGCTCACCGCCGGGGTTGCCGGCGAGCGAGTACGTCACGGTGTACCTCGTCCCGGGCTCCGTGGTGAAGGTCTGGGACAGGGTGCCCGCGACGCGGCCGTTCAGGTCTACGGACTGGTCGCCCTCCGCAGCCTCCCAGAAGCCGGCGCCGCTCAGGTCGACGCTCCCGCTCTCGACCTGCCACAGGCCCATCGTCTGACCGGCGAAGTAGGTCGCATAAGAGTTCGCCGGGGCGGTGGGGGTTTCGAAGCTGCCGTTGGTGAACGCGGTGTTGGCGGCCTGGGCTGCCACCGTGCGGGCCGAGTGGGCGCTGTGAGCAGGGGACGCCACAGCGGCACCGGCGCCTGCGAGGAGGCAGGCAGCGGCGAGAGCGGCGTAGAGGCGCTGGGACAGCATGAGAGCCTTCCGGAAGGGGGCAACGACTGGACGGACAGAAAGTCCCACAGTCATTGGCATATGACACTGGCAGACACGCGGGCATCCGGGTGGCCGCGCCCGGACCGCCCGCCGGGGTGCCGGTGCGCGCCTGCGCTGAGCGGCCGTCGCGGCCCTGAGCGGGTCCGCCCGCAGCCGCGTCCGCGCCGGTGGCAACGTGCCTACAGGGCGTCCTGCTCCGCGTCGCTCTGGCCGGGCATGTCGCGTGCGCCCAGGCGGAGGTGCTCGATGTGGTAGACCGCCTCGTCGAGGAGCTGGGCGACGTGGTTGTCGTACAGGCTGTACTCGATGCGGCGGCCCTGACGGGTGCCGGAGACCAGGCTCAGCGCGCGCAGCAGCCGCAGCTGGTGGGAGACGGCGGACTGCTCCATGTCGACGGCCTGGGCCAGTTCGGTCACTCCGCAGGGCCCCTGGCGCAGCCGGGTCAGGATCATCAGGCGTGACGGCGTCGCCAGCGCCTGGAGTGTGGCTGCGATGGTCGCCGCGGAGTCCGCGTCCAAGTGAGCGGCCGGGGTGGCCCTGTCGTCGCCGACTCCGTGTCCCATGGTCCACATGGTAGCCGCGCCCCGTCGCGTATGAATGAAGACCTCTTCATGTATTCCGCTATGGTGGTCGGGTTCCGTCCACATCACCGTGCGCGGGATCCGAGGAATCCGAGGAAGAGGTGTGCCTCCGATGGTCCCCCCGACGTCTCCGACGTCCTCGCCCACCACGCCGGTCCGCGACACGCCCGCGTCCGCCCCGACCCCGCTCCCGGCGCCCGGTCGGCGCCGTACCCGGCTGTTCGCGCTGCCCGAGGTCCGCTGGGCGGCGCTGTCCGCCGCCGCGTTCCTGTGCGCACTGCCGCTCGACCTCGGCGGCGCGCCCGCCTGGGCCTGGGGACCGCTCTACGCGCTCTGCTACGCGGCCGGCGGCTGGGAGCCGGGCTGGGCCGGGCTCCGGGCGCTGCGCGAGAAGGCCCTCGACGTCGACCTGCTGATGGTCGTCGCCGCGGCCGGGGCCGCGGCGATCGGGCAGTTCCTCGACGGCGGGCTGCTGATTGTCATCTTCGCCGTGTCCGGCGCGCTCGAGGCGCTCGCCACCCGGCGCACCGCGGACTCCGTCAGCGGCCTGCTCGACCTCGCCCCGGCCCGGGCCGTACGCCTCACCGACGGCGGCCGGGAAGCGGTGGACGTCGCGGAGTTGCGCGTCGGCGACACCGTGCTCGTACGGCCGGGGGAGCGGCTGCCCGCCGACGGGACCGTGCTGGAGGGCGCGAGCGAGGTCGACCAGGCCACCATCACGGGCGAGCCGCTCCCCGTCGGGCGCACCGCCGGCGACACCGTCTTCGCCGGCACGCTCAACGGCACCGGCTCGCTGCGCGTCCGCGTCGACGCGGACGCCGCCGAGTCCGTCATCGCACGGATCGTGGCCATGGTCGAGGAGGCGAGCGCGACCAAGGCGCCCACCCAGCTGTTCATCGAGAAGATCGAACAGCGGTACTCCACCGGTGTCGTGGTCGCCACCCTCGCGCTGCTCGCCGTGCCGCTCGCCTTCGGCGCCGACTTCACCACCACCCTGCTGCGCGCCATGACGTTCATGATCGTGGCCTCGCCGTGCGCCGTCGTGCTCGCCACCATGCCGCCGCTGCTCTCCGCGATCGCCAACGCCGGCCGCCACGGAGTGCTCGTCAAGTCCGCCGTGGCGATGGAGCGGCTGGGGTCCGTCACCCGGGTCGCGCTCGACAAGACCGGCACCCTCACCGAAGGGGCGCCGCGCGTCGCCCACGTGCACGCCCTGCCGGGGGGCGGCCTCGACGCGGACACCGCGCTGACCCTCGCCGCGGCGGCAGAGCTCCACAGCGAGCACCCGCTCGGCCGCGCGGTCGTCGCCGCGGCCCGCGAACGCGGCCTGCGCCTGCCGGAGGCACGGGAGTTCGACTCGGAGCCCGGGCGCGGAGTGTCGGCGCTCGTCTCGGGCCGCAAGGTGCGCGTCGGCAGCCCCGCCGCGCTGCTGACCGGCGCGTGCCCGGCGGTCACGGAGGCGGAGGCCGACGGCCGTACCGCGGTCGTGGTCGAGGTCGACGGCGAACCCGTCGCCGTGCTGGCCGTCGACGACCGGCTCAGGGCAGGCGCACCGGAGGCCGTCGCGGCCCTCGCCAGGCTCACCGGCACCGCACCGACGCTGCTCACCGGCGACAACCCGCGGGCGGCGGCGCGCGTGGCGGGCGAGGTCGGCATCACCGACGTACGGGCCGAACTGCTGCCGCAGGACAAGGTCGCGGCGGTACGGGAATGGGAACGGGCCGGCGACAAGGTCCTGGTCGTCGGCGACGGCGTCAACGACGCCCCCGCGCTGGCGGCGGCGACCGCCGGCGTCGCGATGGGCCGGGCCGGCTCCGACCTGGCGCTGGAGAGCGCGGACGCCGTCGTCGTACGCGACGAGGCCGCCGCCGTCCCGGCGGTCGTGGCCCTGTCACGCCGGGCCCGCCGGCTGGTCGTGCAGAACCTCGTCATCGCCTCCGTGTGCATCGGCGTCCTGGTCGTCTGGGACCTCGCCTGGCACCTTCCGCTCCCGCTCGGCGTCGCGGGCCACGAGGGCTCCACGGTCCTGGTGGGCCTCAACGGCCTGAGGCTGCTGCGGGAGTCGGCCTGGCGCGACGCGGCGGCGGCGTGACGTACGGCGCGAACCCCGCGACCCGGCCCGGTGACCGTCCCGTACCCGGTCGCGGGTGCCGGGCGTCAGCCCCGGGAGGAGGTACGGGGAGCCGGCCCGGCGGGGGAGGAGGCGGCCCGTGTCCACGCCGCCAACTCCTCCGCCGTCCGCGGACCTTCGCCCCCGTCCAGCAGCCCCTGCGCCCGCAGCAGCTCCGCGACCGCCGTCCCCCACGGCATCCGCAGCCGCGCCGACTCCAACAACGCGTGGTCCGAGAGGAGTCCGGCCGCCGGGCCGGTCCGCAGGCCGTCCGGCGTCAGCACGGCGGCGTCGTCGGCCCAGCGCAGGGCGAGATCGACGTCGTGCGTCGCCATGACCACCGTCGTCCCCGCCGCGCGCAGACCGTCCAGCACGTCGAGCAGCCGCTCCTGCCCGTGCGGATCCAGCCCCGCGGTCGGCTCGTCCAGGATCAGCACCCGCGGCCGCATCGCCACCGCGCCGGCGATCACGGCCCGTTTGCGCTGCCCGTACGAGAGCAGATGCGTGGGCCGGTCCCGCAGCGCCACGATGTCCATCGCGGCCAGCGACTCGTCCACCCGGGCCCGTACCTCTTCCTCCGCCAGCCCGAGGTTCATCGGACCGAACGACACGTCCTGCTCGACGGACGCCGCGAACAGCTGGTCGTCCGGGTCCTGCAGGACCAGCTGCACCGTCGTGCGGAGCCGGGTCAGCCCGGCCCGGTCGTAGGTCACCGGCTCGCCGCCCAGGCGCAGCCGGCCGGCCGCGGGCCGCAGCCCGCCGCTCAGCAGCCGCAACAGGGTCGTCTTGCCGCTGCCGTTGCGTCCGAGCAGCGCGGTCGACCTGCCCTCCGCGAGGCCGAGGCCGATGCCGGTGAGCACGGCCGGGCCGTCCTCGTAGGCGTAACCGGCGTCGACGAGTTCCACGATCACAGGGCGTACCTTTCGAGCACGAGAGTGAGGACGACGATCCCGGTCAGCAGCGCGGCGACCCAGGCGAGGAACGGGCGGGACACCGTGGCCGGCGGCACCAGCACCCGCAGGGTGCCGTCGTAGCCGCGGCCCGCGAGCCCCGTCTGCAGCCGGCTCGCCCGGTCGAAGGCGCGCACGAAGGCCGTCGCCCCGAGCCCCGCGAGCGAGCGCCAGGCGGCGGCTCGCGTCGTGTGGCCGAGGCGGGCGGCCTGGGCCTGGCGGATGTTCGCCACGGCGTCGAGCAGCAGAAAACTGATCCGGTACATGACAAGCGCCACGTCGACCACCGCGGGCGGCACGCCCGCCTTCACCAGCCGCGGCAGCAGGTCGGACATCGGCGTCGTGAAGGCGAACAGCAGAACGCCCAGCGAGGCCGCGGACGTGCGCAGCAGCAGCCGCGCCGCCTGTCCCGGCCCGTCCGGCGCGAACGCGACCAGGCCGTCCGGGCCGCCGACCGCGAACAGCAGCGGTACGGCCCCGGTGACACAGAACCCCAGCGGGATACGGAACGCCCGCCAGAGCCGGCGGGGCGCCACCCCCGCCGGGCCGAGCAGCACGGCGAGCGTGGCCGCGGCGACGAGGACGGCGCCGGGCCACGGCGGCAGACAGACGGCCGTCACCGTCAGACCGACCCCGAGGGCGGCCTTCTCGCACGGGTGGCGGCGGCGCCAGCTGCTGCTGTGCGCCGCCACGTCGATGGGAAGCATCGGCGGCTACGCCGGGGGCGCGGCGGTGTCGGAGTCCTCGGCGGCGGCTTTCGCCGGCTCCTTCGCCTGTGCCTCTTTCCCCTGCGCCTCCTTCGCCCGCTCCTCGCCCTGCCGCCGGCCCCGGCGCAGCCCGAAGTAGTACGCCAGCACGCCGGCGCCGAGCGCCGCCTGCAGGGAGAACAGCGCCGACTCGACCTCGCCGGACGGCGGTTCGTACAGCGGGGAGAACCAGGGCTCGTAGTCCGGTTCGAGCTCCGTGATCGCCGCCTCGGCCTCCCCGTCCGCGCCGGTGAACGGTTCCGCCTTGTGGTCCCCGAGTCCCAGGACCAGGGGCAGGACGGCCAGGGCCGCAACGGCCAGCAGGAGCAGGGTGTTGATCCTCGCGTTACGGCTCATCGGACCGTGGCCTCCTTCTTCGTACCCGGAACCAGTACGCCGAGCCTGGTCAGTTCGCCTTTGCTGGACCGGCTGAGCAGCCGCATCACCAGCACGGTGAGCAGGCCCTCGCTGACCGCCAGCGGGATCTGGGTGAGGGCGAAGATCCCGCCGAACTTCGCCAGCGAGCCCGCGACACCGCTGCCGGGGTCGGGGAAGGCGAGCGCGAGTTGGACGGTGGTCACGCAGTACGTGGACAGGTCGGCGGTGAACGCGCCGAAGAACACGCTCACCATCAGCGGCGCCCCGGACCGGCGCAGCAGCCGGTACACCCCGTACCCCGCCCAGGGGCCGACGACCGCCATCGAGAAGACGTTGGCGCCGAGCGTGGTCAGACCGCCGTGCGCCAGCAGCAGGGCCTGGAAGAGCAGCGTGATCGTGCCGAGCACCGCCATGATCGGCGGTCTGAACAGGATCGCGCCGAGACCGGTACCGGTCGGGTGCGAGCAGCTGCCCGTCACCGACGGGATCTTCAGCGCCGACAGGACGAACGTGAAGGCGCCCGCCGCGCCGAGCAGCAGGGTCGAATCGGGATTGGACCTGACCTCGCGGGTCAGGGCGCGTACGCCGTGGACGACGAACGGGGCGGACGCGACGCCCCAGGCGGCCGCGTGCAGCGGGGGCAGATACCCCTCGGCTATATGCATGATGTGGGAGACCCTCTCCAGCACCTCGTGGATGGACAACGCACCCTGGCCGGTCTCCTGGCTGACGGGTCATGCCGCCCGTACTCCGCCTTCCCGGGCACCACGCGCAGGCGCGGTGTCCCAGTGGCTCCCCGTGAGGGGTCGGAGCCGGACTTCCCGATCACAGTGGCGAGGGCCGCACCGGTACCGCACCGGTTTCCCGAACACCAAGGCCCCGTGACAGTAATGCGCCGACCAGCGACATCACAAGCCGCGCACGGGCGCACCGGGCCGCGGCGGGGTGAGCCGTTCGCCACATCCGGGCCGGGGGCGGGCGTTCGGGGGCCGCTCGCGGCCGCGGTACGTCGGGGTCTGGGGCGGTCGTACGCGCGGTTCGCGGGCCGCGGTGCCTCAGAGCTTGCCGCGGCCGTACGTCACACCTTGCGGTAGTCGTACGCCTCCGAGGCCGCCGCCTCCACCGCGTCCAGGTCGGCCCCCGCGGAGGCCGTCACCAGGGCCGCCACCGCGCCCTCCACGAACGGCGCGTCCACCAGCCGGGTCCCGTCGGGCAGTTCGTCGCCCTCGGCCAGCAGCGCCTTGACCGTCAGCACGGCGCTGCCCAGGTCCACCAGGACCGCGACGCCGGCGCCGCCGTCGACCTGCTCCGCTGCCGCGGTGATCAGCTCGGCGCTGGTGCCGAGACCACCGTCCGGGGTGCCGCCGGCCGGCGCCACCGGGGCCGTACCGCCGCCGCCCGCGAGGCCCTTGGCCAGTTCGGCGACGGCGGCGGCCACCTCCCTGCTGTGCGAGACCAGCACGATCCCGACCTGTCCGGCGTCGCTCATGGCGCCTCCACCGCCTCCGCCGTCTCGGCGAGCGCGGCGACCAGCAGGGCGGACGACGTGGCTCCGGGGTCCTGGTGGCCGATGCTGCGCTCACCGAGATAGCTCGCCCTGCCCTTGCGCGCCTGCAACGGCACCGTCGCCAGGGCCCCCTGCTCGGCCGCCTCGCGGGCCGCGGCGAACGACTCGGTACTGTCGCCGAGCGCCGCGACCGCCGGCTCGAGGGCGTCCAGCATCGTCTTGTCGCCCGCCTTCGCGCCGCCCAGCTGCGCCACCGCGGCGACCCCCGTCCGCAGCGCCTCCGCGAGCTGCGCGGGAGTCACCTCCGCGTCGTCGCCCAGCGCCTTGCCGGTGCGCCGCAGCAGCGTCCCGTACAGCGGGCCCGACGCGCCGCCGACTGTCGACACCAACTGCCGTCCGGCCAGCATCAGGACTGCGCCGGGCGTCGCCGGCGGCTCCTTCTCCAGCGCGGTGCCGACGGCCGTGAAACCGCGCCGGAGATTGCTGCCGTGATCCGCGTCACCGATCGCCGAGTCCAACTCGGTCAGTCGGTCCGCCTCCCGGTCCACGGCGGCTGCGACCGCGGCCAGCCAGCGGCGGAAGAATTCGGCGTCGAGCACAGGAACTCCCTGGTGAGTCGGGTCGGTTCGGTCGGTACGAGGGACGACGGCATCGGGGACGCAGGCCGTCACGACCCCCAGCGCAGAGCCGGTGTCCGCACCGGCGCGTCCCACAGCCTGAGCAGCTCCTCGTCTACCTGGCAGAGGGTCACGGACGCGCCGGCCATGTCGAGGGACGTCACATAGTTGCCGACGAGGGTCCGGGCGACGGCCACGTCCCGCTCGGCCAGCACCCGCTGGACCTCCGCGTTGAAGCCGTACAGCTCCAGCAGTGGAGTCGCGCCCATGCCGTTGACGAGGACGATCACCGGGCCGGAGGGGCGCAGATCCTCCAGGACGGCCTCGACGGCGAAGTCCGCGATCTCCCGCGACGTCATCATCGGGCGGCGCTCCCGCCCCGGCTCGCCATGGATGCCGACGCCCAGTTCCAGTTCCCCGGAGGGCAGGTCGAAGGTGGGGCCGCCCTTCGCCGGGGTGCTGCAGGCGCTCAGCGCCACGCCGAAGCTGCGGGTCGACGCGTTGACCTGCCGGCCGATCGCCTCGACCCGCTCCAGCGGCGCCCGCTCCTCGGCGGCGGCCCCGGCGATCTTCTCCACGAACAGGGTCGCGCCGGTGCCGCGCCGCCCGGCCGTGTACAGGCTGTCCGTCACGGCCACGTCGTCGTCGACCAGGACCCGCCCCAGCCGTACGCCCTCGTCCTCCGCGAGCTCGGCGGCCATGTCGAAGTTCAGGACGTCACCGGTGTAGTTCTTCACGACGAACAGCACGCCCTCGCCGCTGTCGACCGCGGCGGCGGCCCGCACCATCTGGTCCGGCACCGGGCTGGTGAACACCTCGCCCGGGCACGCCCCGTCGAGCATCCCGGGCCCGACGAACCCGCCGTGCAGCGGCTCGTGCCCCGACCCGCCCCCGGAGACCAGCGCCACCTTCCCCGCGACGGGTGCGTCCCGCCGCACGATCACCCGGTTGTCCACGTCCACGGCCAACTCGGGATGCGCGGCCGCCATTCCGCGCAGCGCGTCCGCGACGACGGTCTCCGGCACATTGATCAGCATCCTCAACGGTTCCTCCTGGAAGGTGCCTGCCCGGCCCGTGCGCCGGGTCCTGCCTGGTCGGTGGGTCTGTACGGTTCGTGGCCCGTGGCGTCGCCTGTCGTCGTCGGGACGGAGGCGTCCAGTATCGAAGAGGCGGGACCCGATCGGGAAGCGGCGCGGCGAAGGCCGCGCAGAGATCCGGTGACGCTCCGGCGCGCCTCACTCGCTCCTCCGGGGCAGGGCCTGGCGCACCACGCGGTGGCGGAGGTAGACGACGCTCGAGCTGAAGGTGCGGGTCTCGACGAGTTCGAGATCCACCCGGCGTTCGTGGTGGGGGAAGAACGGGATGCCACCGCCGACCAGCACCGGGTAGACCATGGCCCGGTACTCGTCGATCAGATCCAGCGCGGCCGCCTCGGCGGCGAGCGTCGCGCCGCCGATCGCGATGTCGCCCTCACCCGGCTCGGCCCGCAACCGTTCGATCTCCTCCGCCAGGCCGCCGGAGGCCAGGCGGGCGTTGCCCTGCACCGCCGGCAGCGTGGTGGAGAACACCACCTTCGGGAGCGGCTTCCAGAGCGCGGCCCACTCGAGCATCGGCGCGTCGAGGGAGGGGTCCTGGTCGGCGGTCTCCCAGTACAGCATCGTCTCGTACAGCCGTCGTCCCATCAGGTGGACGCCGACGTCCCGGATTTCGTCGATCCAGAAGCGGAAGACCTTCTCGTCGGGCGCCGTCCAGTTGAAGTCGCCGTCCGGCCCGACGATGTAGCCGTCGAGGGACATGCTCATGGAGTAGGTCACGCTGCGCATCAGAGGTCCTCCTCGGGAACGGGACTCGACACTACGACCGCCGCCCGCCCCAGGACTCGTCACGGCACGCGGGCCCCGGCGTTCGCGTCGCCGCACATCGCCTGCCGGTACAGCGCCGACAGCGCGTCGTCGATGGGGGGGGTGCCGAGGCTTCCCCGCGGAGTCCAGCTTGTTCCATCTGATGAGGTTGACCGCGACGGACATCTGGCGCCGGCCGTCGGCCCGGGTCAGGGACATCGTTCCGGCTCCCCAGACCGTGCCGTCGTGGCCCCAGAAGGTGCCGCAGCCCAGAGCGTCGACCTTGTGCAGACCGAGGCCGTAGTCGACCGTCGTTCCGTCCAGGGCGCGGACCGGGACCGTGCGCTGCATCTGCGTCAGCGACGCATGGCTGACGATCCCGCCGTCGAGCAGCCTGCCGTAGAAGCGGTTGAGATCCTCCATGGTCGAGACCAGACCGGCCCCGGTCATCACCCAGGACATGTTGTAGACGCTGTAGTCGCGCGGCGGGTCGATCAAGCCGTACAGCGCCTCGTACATCCGCGGGTGCGGCCCCCTGATACGCGGCCCGGACGGAAACCCGGTGTGCCGGAGTCCGGCGCGCTCGATGACGTTCCGGGTGATGTACTTCTCGGCCGTCGTGCCGGTCACCTGCTCCAGGAGTTTGCCGAGGAGCAGGTAGTTGGTGTTGGAGTAGACCCCGGTCGGGCCTCCGGGCCGGCCGGCGGGCGGCGCCGTGCGCCCCATCTCGATCAACTCGGCCGGGCGGAACTGCCTGAACCGGTTGTCGTCCAGGCTGTCGGGCGAGACGTCCGGCAGGGAAGGTCACGCCTTGAGCGACGGGAACGCGTAGGGCAGGTAGTCGCTGATGCCGCTGGTGTGGTTGAGCAGCATCCGGACCGTGATCCTCCTGCCGCGCTCTCCCGGCACCAGCCGCGGCAGATAGCCGCCGATCGGCGCATCGAGCCGGATCCGGCCCTGCTCGACCTGCTGCATGATTGCGGCGGCGGTGAAGGTCTTGGTGATGCTGCCGACGCGCTGCCGCATGCCGGGCCTGACGGGACGGCCGTTGCTGACATCGGCGACCCCGGAAGCGCCGCGCCAGACCTGGCCGGCCGCGCGCACCTCGGCGTACACCCCCGGTATTCCCGCGCGGTGGACACCATCCATGGCGGACTTCAGCTCCGCGGGAGCCAAGCCGGTCGACGGGCTCGTGCCGCCGGCCGGCACGGCCCTTGCCCCGTCTGGCGCGGGAACCGCCGCCACCAGGCCCGCACAGACACTCAGCGCGGCCACACTTCCGCACACCATCAGCCGGATTCTCAAGACAGCCGTCCTTTCGTGATCAACGGGTGCGACGCTCACTCGGCCAGGGCGCGGCGCAGAGCCGCGCCGAGTTCGGCGTTCTGCCGCTGCGAGACCTCGGCGGACAGGATCGCCTGCGACCCGTGGAAGGTGCCGGGCCACTGGTGCAGCTCCACCGGCACGCCCGTCCGCAGCAGACGCAGCGCGTAGTCGATGCCTTCGTCGCGGTTCGGGTCGAACTCCGCGGTGGAGAGGTAGGCCGGCGGCAGGCCGGACAGATCAGCGGCCCGTGCGGGGCGGCGTACGGGGTGGCGGACCGGGAGCCCAGGTAGTGCCGCCACGTGGTGGTGGCCTTGTCGCGATAGAACCAGGGCGTGTCGGTGAAGTTCCGCGCCGACCACGTCTCCTGCCGGTCGTCGAGTCCCGGCTGGTTGAGCAGTTGGAGGCGGATCGCCGGCCCCTGCGCGTCACGCGCCCGCAGCGCCACCGCGGCCGCGAGCCCGCCGCCGGAACTGTGGCCTCCGACGGCGATCCGCGCCGGGTCGACGCCGAGGCCGGCCGCGTGCCCGGCCGCCCACGTCAGCACGGCGTAGGCGTCGTCCAGGGCGGCCGGGAACGGGTGCTCGGGGGCCAGGCGGTAGCCCACCGAGATCACGACCGCGCCGGAGGCCTGCGCGATCCGGGCGGCCCACGAGTGCTCGGTGTCCAAGTCGCCCATGACGAATCCGCCGCCGTGCAGCCAGGCGACGGCGCCCTGCGCCCGGTGCGGGCGGTAGATCCGCACCGCCACGTCCGAGTCGGCGGGCACCGTACGGTTCACCACCTCCATGTCCGCGGTGTCCGGCGCCGGCACGGCGGCGGCCAACTCGCCGAAACTCTTTCGCGCGGGGACCGGGTCGGTCAGGTCGGTGCGGGGGAACAACGGGATGAACGCTTCGAGTTCGGGATCCATGACGACCATCCTCACGGCCGTCCCCCGAGGGGTCACCCGCCGTCCGTCGCGCATCCCGCCCCGATCACGCGACGCGCGGCGCACCCCCGTCTTTCTATCCTTCAGTCATGGAGGCACTGGCCGTACGGCTGTCGGGACTGGATCCGTACGTCGACGGTGCGATGCGCATCATCGCGTTCTACGACACCCTGATGCGCCGACGGGTGGACCTCCCGGCGCTCGCCCGGGCCTCGGCCGGCCTGGCCGAGTGCGTCGCCGGGATACGACTCCACCACACGGGGCGGGCGACCCGCGTCTCGCCCCACGGCACGGAAGCGCGCACCCCGCAGCCGCCCGCGTCCACCACGGGGTCGATCACCCTCGACGAGGAGGAGGTCGGCACGGTGTGGCTGGAGCGTCCCGGCCCGCCCAACCCGCTCGACGAAGTCCTCCTCGACCGGCTCGCCATCGCCGCCGCGGCGGTCGTCGAGCGGTACGGCTCGGCCCGCACCACCATGGCCGACCCCGCCCTCGTCGAACTGGCGATCAGCGCCGACAGCGACGAGGCGGCCAGGGCACGGGCGTTACGGCTCCTGGGATTCGCCGGCGACCGGCCGGCCCACGTCGTCGCCGTCCGCTCGCGGCTACCGCTGGACCGGATCGGCGGCCTGGTCTGCCCGGCCGGCCCGGTGAAGGCGGTGCCGCTCGCCGGCGTGGGCGTCATCCTGGCCACCACCTTGGACCCGGACCGGTTCCCGGCGGGCGTACGCGCGGGCATCGGCGCCGCCGGAAGCCCCGATTGGTCTTGGCGGCAGGCCCGGACCGCCCTCCGCTTCACCACCCCCCGCGAACCCGTCGTCCGCTACACCGACCTGGGCGCGCTGGCGCTCCTGGCCCAGATACCCGAGGACGACGCGCGCGACAACGCCGACGTGGCCGCCATCGCCAGAATCGCCGGCGATCCGGAGGCTCTGGAGACTCTGGACGCCTACTGCGCCACAGGCTCCCTGCGCCGGGCCGCCGACCTCCTCCACCTGCACCACAGCAGCATCGCCCGCCGACTGGAACAGCTGGCGAAGACCTGGACTTCGAACTCACCGAACCCACCGGACTGACCAGGGCCAAGGTCGCTCTCACCGCCTGGCGACTGCTCGACGACTGAGCAGGCTCCGCCCCCGGCACCGGCGACCAGTTCCTCGCCGGGCCGGCCGGCCGCCCGGCCCGGCGCCGGGCGCGGTCGACGGCGGCGACCTCGCGTACGGCCTCTGCGACAGCGGCGCCGCGAAGTCCTCGCACGCAGCCCGAAGCGAGCCCGGGCGCCACCTCTCCGGCGAGGACGCCGGTGTCGGCGCAGGGCGGTGAAGTCTCGCAAATTCCTTAGCCCGTTACTGCTTCGCTGGTCCTCCGTGAAACCGTGAGAACGAAAGGGCATGGGATGGCCAAGCGCGCGCTGATCACCGGCGTCACCGGGCAGGACGGATCGTATTTGGCGGAGCACCTGCTTTCCTTGGGATACCGAGTCTGGGGGCTGACCAGGGGGCAGGCGAATCCGCGCAAGGACCGCGTCAGCCGACTGATCCCCGACCTTGAATTCGTGCACGGTGATCTGATGGACCAGGGCAGCCTGGTCTCCGCGGTCAACACCGTGCAGCCGGACGAGGTCTACAACCTGGGGGCGATCTCGTTCGTCCCGATGTCGTGGCAGCAGCCGGAACTGGTCACCGAGGTCAACGGGACCGGTGTGCTGCGGATGCTGGAGGCGATACGGATCGTCAGCGGTCTGAGCAAGCCGTCGGCGAGCAGCGTCGTCGACGGGCAGATCCGCTTCTACCAGGCGTCGTCGTCCGAGATGTTCGGCATGGTGACGCACTCGCCGCAGAGCGAGACGACCTCCTTCCATCCGCGCAGCCCCTACGGTGTGGTGAAGACGTACGGGCACTACATGACGCGGAATTACCGGGAGTCGTACGGCATGTACGCCGCCTCCGGGATTCTGTTCAACCACGAGTCGCCCCGGCGCGGCGCGGAGTTCGTGACCAGGAAGATCTCGCTGGCCGTTGCGCAGATCAAGCTCGGTCTCCAGGAGAAGCTGAGCCTCGGCAATCTCGACGCGGTGCGGGACTGGGGATTCGCCGGGGACTATGTCCGTGCCATGCACCTGATGCTCCAGCAGGATCAGCCGGACGACTATGTGGTGGGCACCGGGCAGATGCACTCGGTCCGCGACGCCGCCAGGATCGCGTTCGAATGCGTCGGGCTGGACTGGGAGGACTACGTCGTCGTCGACCCCGGACTCGTACGCCTCGCCGAGGTGGAAACCCTGTGCGCCGACTTCTCGCACGCCCGCAAGCACCTCGACTGGGAACCGACGGTGGACTTCGAGGAACTGATGCGGATGATGGTGGAGTCGGACCTGAAGCAGGCCCGCCTGGTGAGCGAACAGCGCGCTGAACTCGCGGGGGCGCACTGGTAGCGGACAGCCGGAGCCCAGCGGCGATCCGGCGAGCAACCACGCGGCGTTCCGCCCGGTGCTCGCCGGATCTGTGCTGTCAGGGGTGACGGCGGGCTGGGTGCGGGAACGACGGTCCGCCCCGCCGGTAGTGCGGGGCGGGGATTTCGCGAGGTCAGTGGCGCCGGGACAGTGCGAGGACCGCCAGGGCGATCGTGGTGCCCTCCCGGCCGAGGTGGTGCGCGTAGCGCCGCAGCATCGCGTTCTCCCGGGCGAGCGGCGACATCGGCAGGCCCGACGAGCGCCGGGCCAGCTGGCCGTCCCGGGCCCGTCGCGCCCGGTGGAGCACCAGAGCGATGAGCTGCTCGTCGAGTGTGTCGAGCTGGTCGAGGTCGTACGGCTCGTACGACTCGCGCTGCTCGACCGGGTCGGTGACGTCGGTGAGGCGGTCGGACGCCGCGCCGCCCTCCAAGGTTTCGGACATGCCGCCGATCCTGCCTGTCCGCCGTTCCGTAAATCCCTAATCCATGACTAGGGGAATTCCTGGCGGCGCCGATCGGAGACTTGCCGCTGGTCTGCAGGTATGCGCCTTCACCGCGTCTGACCCCCTGCTGTCCGCCGGTCTTCCAGATGGGTTGAGTTGATATGGGCAACGAGCAGAAACTCCGGGACTACCTCAAGCGGGCCGGCGCGGACCTCCAGCGCTCGCGGCAGCGGGTGAACGAGCTGGAGGCGGCCGCCACCGAGCCGATCGCCATTGTCGGCATGAGCTGCCGCTACCCGGGCGGGGTCGCCTCCCCGGAAGACCTGTGGTCCATGCTCGTGGAGGAACGGGACGGCATCACCGGCCTCCCGGCCGACCGCGGCTGGGAACTCGACCCCGCGGACGGGACCACCGACATCCGCGGCGGATTCCTGCGCGGCGCCGCCGACTTCGACCCCGCCTTCTTCGGCATCTCGCCCCGCGAGGCCCTGTCCATGGACCCGCAGCAGCGGGTGCTGCTCGAGGCGACCTGGGAGGCGTTCGAGCGGGCCGGCATCGACCCGCTCGCGCTACGGACCACCCGTACCGGCATGTTCGTCGGCGCGATGCCGCAGGAGTACCGCACCGGGCCCGACGACGACGTGCAGGGCTTCGTCCTGACCGGCAACGCGACCAGCATCATCTCGGGCCGGCTGGCCTACGTCTTCGGCACGGTCGGCCCCGCCGTGACCGTGGACACCGCCTGCTCCTCCTCGCTCGTCGCCCTCCACCTGGCCGCGCAGTCCCTGCGCTCCGGCGAGTCCGAACTGGCGCTCGCCGCGGGCGTCACCGTCATGTCCAGTCCCACCACTTTCGTGGAGTTCGCCCGGCAGGGCGGCCTCGCCGCGGACGGCCGCTGCCGTTCCTTCGCCGACTCGGCGAACGGCACCGGCTGGGCCGAGGGCGTCGGCGTCCTCGTCCTGGAGCGGCTCTCGGACGCCCGCCGCAACGGGCACCGGGTGCTGGCCGTGGTCCGCGGCTCCGCCGTCAACCAGGACGGCGCGTCCAACGGCCTGACCGCCCCCAACGGACCCTCCCAGCAGCGCGTCATCGAACAGGCGCTGCGCGGCGCCCGGCTCTCCGCCGGCCAGGTGGACGTGGTCGAGGCCCACGGCACGGGCACCACCCTCGGCGACCCGGTCGAGGCGCAGGCGCTGCTCGCCACGTACGGGCAGGACCGCGACGCCGAACGGCCGCTGCTCCTCGGCTCGGTCAAGTCCAACATCAGCCACACCCAGGCCGCCGCCGGTGTCGCCGGCGTCATCAAGACGGTTCTCGCGCTGCGCCACGAACTGCTGCCCAGGACGCTGCACGTGGACGAACCGTCCACCCACGTGGACTGGTCGGCCGGCGCCGTGCGGCTGCTCACCGAGGCCACCCCGTGGCCCCGGCGCGAGGAACCGCGCCGGGCCGGCGTCTCCTCCTTCGGCCTCAGCGGTACGAACGCGCACGTCATCATCGAGCAGGCCCCGACCGAGCAGACCCCCGAGGACGCCGCCGCACCTGAGCCGCAGGCCACCGAGGCCGTCGAGCCGGGACCGCTGCCGTGGCTGGTGTCCGGCCGCACCCCGCAGGCCCTGCGCGGCCAGGCGGACCGGCTGCTGGAGTTCCTGGCGGCCGAGCCGCACCACCGCGACACCGACCTCGCGTACTCCCTGGCCACCACCCGCGCCGCACTGGAGCACCGCGCCGTGATCACCGCGGCCGACCGGGCCGGGGTCCTGGCCGCGCTCACCGCCCTCGCGGCCGGCGACGACGGCGCCGCCGTACAGGGCGCCGTCCAGGGACGGACCAAGCTCGGTCTGCTCTTCGCCGGGCAGGGTTCGCAGCGGGCGGGGACGGGGCGTGAACTGTGCGCCCGGTTCCCGGTGTTCGCGGCCGCGCTGGACG